>QGVH01000002.1 GCA_003242735.1 bacterium
GTCGTCGAGGGCACGGGCAGGGTGCGGCGCCGCATGGAGCTGCTGACGCAGGAGGTGGTAGCAGCCGTGCGGCGCGAGGTGAAGCGCACCGCGCTTGACATCCAGGGCCGCGCGCGCCGCAACCTGAACCGCGCCTCGCGCGGCAAGGGCCGACGGACGAGCGACACCGGCCGGCTGGCGAACAGCATCGCGATTGCCGAGGAGCAGGACGGGCTCGACGCGCGCATCGGCACGAACCTCATATACGCGCGCGCCATCGAGTTCGGGTTCCCGCCCGGCTACCTCCAACGGATGCCGCCGGTCGACGCGATCCAGGGATGGGTGCGGCGAAAGCTCGGCGTCAAAGACGCAAAGGAGGCGCGCTATATCGCGTTCGCCATCGCTCGGACGATCAAGCGCAAGGGGACGAAGGCGCAGCCGTTCCTGTTCCCGGCCGCAGAGGCGGCCAAGCGGGGTTTCCGCAGGCGGCTTCGCAAGGCGGTGAGCGAGGCAATACAGCGCGCGACGCGGTCCGCGTAGGTGAGAGACGATGTACGCAGCGGACGCCGTACAGGCAGTGATCTACCAGGATCTCAACGGCGCGCTCCCGTGCCCGGTCTACGACGAGACGCCGCCCGGCGCGCCGATGCCATACGTCGTGCTCGGCGAATGGACGGACACGCCGGCAGACACGCACGACCTCGACGGCAGCGAGCTAACGGTGACGATGCACGTGTGGAGCGACGCGCCGGGCACGCGCGCTTCAATGAGGCCGCGGATCTGAGTCCGCGGAATCTGCCCGCCCCGGAACCCGTTGTGAGGGCGGCATTTCGGGTAGGATTTGCGAGCGGTCCCCCGGTGGGACCGTTCGTGAGGCGGGTGTCGATGGTGACCATCACTCCCCAAACCCTTGCTGTGAAATAGCTTCGAGCACCTGCGGCCGGACGCGCATCACCCAGCCGCTCGATGAGCCCCTGTGGGACACCGGATCACACGACCAGTACTCGTGCGGACGGCGCGTATGCCCTGCCGAGACACTCGATCCCGTTCTCGAGCGGCGAGGTTGCCGGGCCGAGGTCCACGATGAGGACCTGGTCCTCGACCGCATTGATCTCGCGACGCAATCGCGCCCGGAGCTGGGCGAGTTCGCGCTCGTTCAGGTCGCAGAGGAAGACGCTGTACTGTACGTGGTCGCCCTGGCCCTCCAACGCCTTGAAGACAGCGTTGCGGCGGCGATCGTCGGAGATGTCGTAAGACACAAGATAATGCCGGCGAGCCACGGTGTCACGCCTATCCTTCAGCGAGTCGTGATGCCGAGGTAGACGGGTACATCCCCGCGCAACCAGCGCGAGAGGAGCCGCGCCTGGAGCCGGATCACCTGGCGCCACGAGCACCGGTAATCGAACACCGGGTGCGTCACCAGTTGGTTCAACCGGGCTTCATACGCCTTGAGGAATGCCTTCCGACCTGACGCTGTCAGCACGCAAGCGGCACCGGAGCGGAGGAAGTCGCCCGCAGTGACCATACCCGTGTTGACGGCCGTGATGACGGCGCTGTCGACGATCAGAGGCCTGAACTCTTCCATGAGATCGAGCGCGAGGGCGGGGCGGCCGTGCCGCGGCTGGTGGAAGAGTCCCCACCACGGGTCCAGCCCCTCGGCGAGGAGGGCCACGGTGCACTCCTTTGTGAGGAGCGCATAACCGAAGGAGAGCAGTGCGTTGACTGGGTCACGAGGCGGACGGCGGTTGCGCTCCTGGAAGGCCCACTCGGCGTCGAAGTCCCGGGGCCGGAGCATGGCGGAGAAGTTCTGGAAGTACAGGCTCGCGAGGTTGCCCTCGAGTCCGAGGATCTCGTCCACGCTGCTTGCGTGCTCGAGCTTCCGCAGGAAGGTCGCCATGCGCTCGATCGCTCCCGCGGGCTTGGGCTGTGCGTTGCGGTTGAGGAGCGTGCGCTGGTTGGCCCCCTTGGCCGCGATGATCGCACGAGCGAACTCCAACACGCGTCCGGGGTCGGCGGCCGCGCGGAACTGGGCTGCGCGATCGAAGGCATTGCGCAGCGTGATGCCATGGGTGATGCCATAGAACCAGTGGCCGGCCGAGAGGTGTACGATCGGCACGGCGGCCTCGCAGAGCAGATGGATCGCAGCCGCAGTAATCCCGACCCGGCCGCACAGCACGAGTTGACTCACGTCGCGCAGACGCACCCGTGCGAGCTCCTCACCTGCCTTTTCGATCACGAGCATTTCGCCGCGCTTGCCGACCATCGCCCCCTGCTCCTGGACGTAGAGCGGCAGGGCTTCATCGCGCGCTGGATAGAGGCGGCGTATCGGAGGATGTCCCGTCGTCGTCGGGTCTGGGGGAACGTGCCGGAGGGCGAGGGTCTCGTCCGGTAGGCAGATGGCGTTGAGAGAGCAGCCGCTGCACTTGGGGCTGTCCTCAAGGGGGTCCGGTAGCACCGTGGAGCGTGCAGCGGTGCGCGCCGCCTCGATGTAGCGGAGCGTGCGTGCCTCGAGCTCGGGCGTGAACGGCACGTCGACGCGGGTCTTGGAGCCCTCGTAGTACAGGACGCCGTGGTCGCAGCGGTAGCCGTGCTCACGGAGGAGCAGTCCCTGAGCCATGAGCTGGACGCGCTCGGGCTCCCAACTCCGCTCCGGGTTGTTGGGCACACGGCCTCGCTTGGTGTCGACGGGGACGGCCTCGTCTCCTGCGGTGGAGACCAGATCGAGCCTGGCGACGATGCCTAGACGGGTCGAGCCGAGAGTGACGGAGCGGGTGATCGTCGGGCGTTCATCGCCGCCACCGTCGGTATCCGGGGGCTCCTTGGCGCTCTCCTTGACATCGGCCGTCTCGGGATCCGGCAGGACATGGTCGAGCTTGTCTACGCGGCGGTGCGCATCCTTGCCCTCGATGGTATAGACGTTGTCCTCCCACCGCCCTTCGACGTACATCAGGTGGAAGAGCCGCGGACAGTAGACGAACTCGTTGAGCATCCGAACCGGAAGGAGATCGGGGGCGTCTTCGCCAGAGCGGTCTCCCGCGAGCTCGGGCGGTGCGACGATTGTCGCAGGCGTAGCGATCGAGTCCATGGCTCCTCTGCGTGGCGAATGGTTCTGCAAGCCAGAGAGCAGAACGCGACAGACGACGGGCATGCGAGAGTCGCGCGACGGGAAGGCGTGAGGCGGAATCACCGGGGGAGAGTGAGGCGTGCGCAGGCTGTGGGTGGCATGCCGCCGGCGCAGACGGGAGCGGACCGCGCCTCAGCGCCTATCGAACAAACTGTTTGCACGACGCCTCGAGGTCAAGGCCTCGAGGTCAAGTCTGTACCGGTCCGTCGGTGCGGGCCGAATCCGGCCGACGTGCCTCCGTTTCCGGAAACGCTCGGGTCCGAATGGCCCCCCAACGCGTTCCACCGGCCGCCGGGGCGAGAGCACTCGGGAGGCGATGTATTGGCAAGTCAACGAAGCCGGCGCATATTGAAAAGAGTTCAGCGGAGGCGTGGCCACGCCTTGCGCGTCCCGCCGGAGCACCGCTGGCGTGGCAGGAGGTTGGCGCAACTGACTCAGGGGTCGGCCCGCCGCAGCTCGACTCTCTTTTCGAGCGAGAAGAATCTGGAAACAGCTGAAAATGCGACGGGCCTCCCGACCCAATTCTCGATTGGCCCGAGCGCTCCGTCTCAGGGTCGGGACGGGCAATTCACGGCCGGTCTTGGAGACCAACAGACTTGGCGTACGCCGCTGCCGGACCGCATCTGGCTCTCTCTACCCGGACGTGTCGGGACCGCACAGACGATGACCGATCCTGCGTCCCGCGGTCTGACTGTCAGAGTCCGTCCATACATTCCTTGATTTGAGGCGCCCGAATCATCGGGAGATTGCGCCGTTCAACCGCATGTCACAGACCCGGAGGATCACATGGCCGAGCCGCTGACCCTGGAGGACCTCGAGCGCGCGGTGTCGGGGCGCGCCGCCGCGATCCGCTGTCGTCGGACTCTGGAGCCCGCCGGCGGGCCGGGAGACAAGGTGTTCCCGCCGACCTACGCAGGAGCCAAGTACGCCCTGGAGAGGCGACGAGTCCGGCGCAACGGCACCGAGGAGGTCGTCGACTGCGTTCTTCTGGACTCTGTCCAGTCCCAGGCGAACCGGATCGAGGAGGCTCTACAGAACGCTGTCGATCGCGGTGTCATTCAGATTCCCGTGATCGAGGTCGATTTCTCCGTCGTCGACCCGACGGGCAACCGCGAGGACGACGAACGGCAGGGTCGTCTCCTCGACCCGATCGGCAAGGTGACGAGCCTCCAGGTCCCGCACCGGCTGGCTGACGCCATCCTCCGGGACAGTCTGCTCAATGGTGTGCCGTTCCGGGAGTCTGAGGTCGGTCAAGCCATCGACACGGCGAGCACCCGCAACGCCACGCCGCTCTACCAGCTCTGTCCAACGGCGCTCGTTCTCGGCATGTGGGACTCCACCGGCCCGAAGGGTGGACTCGGTGCGAAATTCCCGCGCGCACTGGTCTCAGAAATCGTCGGGATCGATGCGACGGTGATCGACTTCAACCGCGGGATCCGCCGCGACCCCCTCGGGATTCGCGCGGCTGCGCGCGTGATCAAGACCTCGCTTCGGAGCTGGAAGGTCGCAGACGATCCAAAGGCGAAGGAGGCGATCTCGCCGGCCGAGATCAACCACAGCAACGTGCCCTTCGGGGGCAAGCCGGAGGACAACGGCGGCGTCACGATCAGCTACGCAGAGCAGACGATCACGCTGTCGCTCGTCGGTCTCCGACGACTCCGGTTCCCTCTGAACGGCCGGTATGACAATCGAGTGGACGACGCAGCTCGAACGGTCCTCGCCGCCCTGGCGCTGTGCGGCGCGACACTGGCGGCCGAGGAGGGCTATGACCTACGTTCGCGTTGCCTCCTCTGGCCGACGGGCCCGATGATCTGGGAGGTGCTCGACCGACCCGGCGAGACGCCCGAACGCTTCGTCCTGGACGCGAATTCCGCGGTCGCACTGTTCAACGCTGCCGTGAGCCGAGCAGAATCCCTCGGACTCTCGTGGCGTAAGGAGCCGCTCCGGCTCGATCCCTCACCGCAACTCGTGGATTTGGTTCGAACGAGCCAGGAGATCGCGGCGACCGAGGGAACGGAGGCGGAGTAATGCTCGCTCTCGGGATCCGCTACCTCACAGGGTACGCGGTGGCCACGGATCCCTCGGACCGTACTCGGGCGGAGTGGCCACCTCACCCTGGCCGGGTGTTCATGGCCCTTGCCGATGCCTACTTCGAGACGGGCGAGGATGTCCGTGAGCGCCAGGCGCTGGAATGGCTCGAGGCGCTCCCCTCGCCACTCGTCACGGCCTCCGACGCAGATGCGCGCCGCGTCGTCACGCATTACGTGCCGGTCAACGACAGGTCCATTGCGGGTAAGGCCTTCCTGCAGTCCGCTCCCGCAATCGCGCGCATCAAACAACCTCGCACCTTCCCGCGCGTCCGTCCGGTGGACGACACCGTCTGGTTCATCTGGCCGGATGCGGATCCGCCAGAGGCGGTTCGCGATGCCCTGGAATCGCTCTGCCGCAAGGTCGTTCGCGTCGGGCATTCGTCCTCGCTGGTGCAGGTCTGGGTCACGCAGGAGATCCAAGGCATTGTACCACGCTGGATCCCGGAGGATGACGCGCCCGAGATCCGCATGCGGGTCGCCAGTCCCGGGACGCTCGCAATGCTCCGCGAACGCTACAACGCAGCGGCGATCGAAACCTTCTTCGAGCTGGATGCCCGCATCCGTTCCTCGCGAGGAAAAGACCAGAAGGAAGCCAAGGCCGCGTTTCGAGAGGCGTTCGGGCGGGAATGGAGGCGCGGCATCGCGCCGCCCGAACGCCTGCGCCCGGTCCTCGGCTTGTGGCAGGGCTACCGCCGCGTCGAGAGAGAGGAGGACAGTCCCCCCCATGGGACCGTCTTCGACCCAACGCTCACCGTGCTGCGTCTGGAGCCCACCGATGAGGCGTTCGGTGGTCGACTCGATCTCACGACGACACTGCGCCTGACCAACGTGCTGCGGGCGGCCCTGATGAACCGTGCGACGGAGCTCGGTCTCGATCCGGTTCCCGAGATCATCACCGGCCACTACCCGGATGGACAGCCTCTCGACCGTCCGCACGCCGCCTTCATACCGCTGGCGTTCGTTGGTCACGAGCATGCCGGTGGACACCTCCTCGGCCTGGCGTTGGTGCTCCCGCGGAGCGCGTACTGGCCCGGCCATGCGGTCGAGCGGCGCCAGGTGCTCACAGCACTCGCGCGGATCCAGACGCTGAAGCTGGGGCGGCTCGGCGTCTGGCGTCTCGTGCCGGAGGTGCGGGAGTCACCGGCCTACAATCTCACGCCGGAGGCCTGGACGGGGGGGCGCCACGGCGCACGCGTGTGGGGAACCGTGACGCCGATTGTTCTCGACCGTCACCCGAAAGCGGAATCGCGCCGAGAGTACTACGAGGAAGTGGCAGCCGTCATCCGGCAGAGTTGCGAGCGCATCGGATTGCCGAGCCCGCTTTCCGTGACGACGGGACCGGTGTCCCCCCATCTCGGCGTACCGGCGAGTCGCGAGTTCCCCCGGCTGCAGCGTAAGGACGGGAGCGAGCAGCGACACACGCACGCGACCATCGTCTTCCCGGAGCCGGTCGTGGGGCCGGTTTTGCTCGGCGCCGGCCGCTATCGTGGCTACGGGCTCTGCCGCCCGCTGCGAGAAGGAGGGGCATCATGAAGCCCGATCTCGGCCCGGAACACTTCGACGCGTTCTACCACGAGCTGCACGGCTATGCGCCGTTCCCGTGGCAGCGGATGCTGGCCGAACGGGTGACCACGGGGGAGTGGCCCGCATGCATCGACCTGCCCACGGCGAGCGGAAAGACCGCGTGCATCGACATCGCGGTATTCGCTCTCGCCTGTCAGGCGGACCGGCCGATCGGGGAGCGGACGGCGCCGCGACGCATCTTCTTCGTCGTCGACCGGAGGATCGTGGTCGACGAGGCGTTCTCGCGTGCGCGCCGGATTGCACGGAGACTCGCTGGAGCGCGGGAGGGGGTGCTGCGCGTCGTCGCCGACCGCCTCCGCTCGTTGTCCGCGGCGGCAGAGAATGAGCCACCGCTCATCGTCACGCGCATGCGCGGCGGCATTGCGCTCGACGATGGATGGGTCCGCGATCCCTCGCGACCGGCGGTCATCACGTCCACCGTCGACCAGGTGGGCTCACGCCTCCTGTTCCGCGGCTACGGGCGCAGCCCGCGCGTCGCGGCGATCGACGCCGGACTCGTCGGCAACGATGCACTGATCATCCTCGACGAGGCGCACTGTGCCGTGCCGTTCTGGCGAACTCTGGCGGCGATCCAGGAGTATCGCGCCGCCCGGTGGGCCGAGGAGGCGGTCGTTAGCCCGTTCCGCGCTGTCGTCATGTCCGCGACACCGCCGGAAGGCGCCGACGTCGCAGCCGTATTCCCCAGCGCTGGTGAACGCGACCGAGCCCTCGAGGCGGAGCCACTCCAGAAGCGAATCCGAGCCGTTAAGCGCACGGAACTCGCACTCGCCCGCGCGCCGAGAAAGCCGCCGAAAGGGGAGCCCGGGCTGCGGGGCGATGGGCTCTCCGATGACCCGTTGGTCCTCGATGCTGCCGATCGAGCGCTGCGAGCTGCGGCGGAAGGGCCGCGGCGCATCGCCGTCATGGTCAACCGGGTGGCAACGGCTCGCGCGATCTGGAAACAGCTCCTGTCGGAGGTTCGCTCCGAGGGCAACCTCGCAGCGGCCGATGTCGTCCTCATGACAGGCCGGATGCGGCCCTTCGATCGCGACCGGATCGTTCGACGCTGGGAGAGACTCCTCGCAGCGAGAGAGAGCCAGCAGACCCTCGAGCGGCCGGTCATTCTCGTCACGACGCAGTGCCTCGAGGTCGGCGCCGACTTCAGCTTCGATGTGCTGATCACGGAGTGCGCGAGCCTCGACGCACTCCGCCAGCGCTTCGGCCGCCTCGATCGCCTGGGCGTCGGGCAACAAACCGAGGCCGTCATCCTGATCCGAAAAGGGCAGCTGAAGGGCGACGATCCGATCTACGGGAACGCCCTCGCCGCGACGTGGAACTGGTTGTCGGAGCACGCAGAAGTCGATGACCGCGGCAGGCGGTGGATCGACATGGGGATCGCGGGGCTGGAAGCCCTCCTCCCGGCCGACCCGTCAGAGCGTCGGGAGCTCCTCGCCCGACTCTCCGCTCCGGCACCCAACGCACCGGTCTTGCTCCCGGCGCACCTCGACCTGTGGGTCCAGACGTCACCACGTCCTCGGCCGGACCCGGACATTGCGCGTTTCCTGCACGGCCCGAAACGGGGTGAGCCCGAGGTGGCCGTGGTGCTCCGGAACGATCTGCCGGCCACACCCGAGCGAGACGGAGAGGACGGCATCCACCCGTGGATCCAGGCCGTGAGCCTCCTCCCGCCCACGACGCCGGAGGCGTTCTCCGTCCCGCTGAGGCTGGTTCGGCGATGGATGATGGCGGGCGAGGGGGGCGCGGAGGGGCTGATGGACGTCGAGGGCGCGCCGATCGGTGGAGATGATCCCGAGCCGAGCGGCCCCCGGCGCCATGTCGTCCTGTGGCGGGGCCGTGACCGGAGTCTCGTGACCTCCGACCCGGCAACGGTGCGGCCGGGCGACATCGTCATCGTTCCCGGGCTCGATCGCGTCCCCGAGGTCTTCGGAGACGCGGGGGAAGACGAGGACGGACGTCCGACCGCCGACATTGCAGAGGCGGCCTTCCAACAGGCGCGCGGACGCGCCGTGCTGCGCGTACACCGTCGTACGCTCGGCCCGTGGCAGGACGATCCATGCGTGCAGGCGTTGCTCGATTGGGCCGAGGAGCCGGACCGCGAGACGGAGCCGGGCGATCTCGACGAGATCCTGCGCCGGCTCGCGGGCGAACCCGAGAACGGCGAGTCGAGGCCGCTCCCGACGTGGTTGCGCACAGCGGCTCGGGTCCTGGCCGGCGGCTGCGAGATCGCGCCGAATCCGTGCGGCGGCTACGTCCTCTCGAGCCGGACGCCGATCCCTGTCGAGGGCGAGATCGAGCCCGAGCAGGACGCCTTCGCGGATGACGATGACCTCTGGTCCGAGGCACCAGGCGCGATTTCGCTCACGCGGCACCTCGAAGACGTCGCGGAGGTCGCCCGCACCTACGCCGACCGCTGCCTGCCCGAGCGACTCGTCGCTCCCGTGGTACGGGCGGCCGAGCTCCACGACATCGGCAAGGTCGATCCCCGCTTCCAGCAAGTGCTGCACGGCGGCAACCTGCTGGCCTCGCTGGCCGAGCCCGAGCCGCTGGCGAAATCCGCAGACCTGCCGACTTCGCAACGGGCGCGGCAACGCGCGTACGAGCTGGCCGGACTGCCACGCGGATTCCGGCACGAGGCCCTCTCGGTCCAGCTCGCCGAACGGTTCTTCGACCTGCCCGAGGACCCGGCCGCGCGCGATCTCGTGCTCCACCTCATCGCTACGCACCACGGCTATGCTCGGCCGTTTGCACCGGTGGTCGTCGACACCGATCCGCCGGCGATCGTGGCGCAGGTCGGCACGGCGGCCGTCGCGGTCGAGGGCGATCAGCGGCACGGCTGGCCTGCCGCACACCACCTGTCCAGTGGCAGCGCCGACCGATTCGGCCGCGTCATCCGTCGCTACGGCTGGTGGGGCGCCGCCTTCCTCGAAGCGGTCCTCCGCTTGGCCGACTGGACAGCCAGCTCGAACGCGGCCCGCCAGGCCCAGCGCGAGACCGTGCAGCTCGTGGCCGCCGGAGGTGAGCGATGAACGAAAGGCAGCCCAATGAGATCGTCCTGACAGGTCTGGATGGAGCGAATCCTCTCGCTTTTCTCGCGGCGCTCGGGACGTTGCGCACGCTGACCGCCGCATGGCCCGACCGCAACGTGCGGTTGGGCTGGACCGTCACGCTCGGCGCCTGGCGGCCGTTCCTGCTGATGAACTCCGAAGCGAGTCCCGACGAGATCGTCGAAACCGTGAACGACCGTGTGCCGAGAACGGCCGATCTCTTCCCTCCGCAGCTCCGCGCCGAGTCCGAGGCGGCAGGACCGCAAGGCGGCGGGAGCGCGAAGTGGAAAGGCAAGCTCCGGTTCCCTCCCGGAATCCTCGCCAGGCACGTCCGCTCCACCGCAACCGCATCATCCTGGGATGACAGGACGGCCCTGGACTTCATGGCTGCCTGGGCATCGGACGCTGTGGTGGAGCGGGTCGATGGGATCGAAGTGGCTCAGAAAACCACCTTCGATTTCACGTCCGGCCAACAGTCGTTCATCGACCTGGTCGAGAAACTCGCCCTCTGTGTCGACGCCGACGACATCCGCAACGCCTTGTTCGGCCCGTGGACGTACACTCCGGATCCGGGCATTTCGTTGCGATGGGACCCGATCGACGAAGCCCGTCAGTACGCGCTCCAGGCCATCGATCCGGCGGACGGGAACAAGAATCCGATCGTCTCGGTGCCCGGGGCGAACCTCCTGGCCGCCGCGGGCCTCGCGTACTTCCCGGTCATCCCGGTAGAGGATGGTGTCGAACAACCCGGCATCGCACGATTCGGCTCTGGCCGTGCCTTCCGCTGGCCCATCTGGGAAGCGGCGGTGTCGAGCGACACCGTTCGTTCCCTGGTGGCCTTGGCGGAGCTGTGCGAGGATGCGCCGGATCGCTCCAGTCTGAGGGCGATGGGCATACCGGTGGTCTACCAGGCAAATATCGTCATGCCGTCTGGACGGTACCGGAACTTCACGCCGGCCCAGGCGATCTGATCCGCAGCCGACCGTAGTCATCAGGGTTCGCAGGCTGCCGATCCGCGCCGCGAACGGGATTCAGCACTCGGTTCCGGAATCCGCGACTCGGCCCCGGGAAGCGCGGCTTCAAAGAGACCGCGGAGCCGGGGCGGCGGCCGGCGTCCGCATCGGGCGCCGGCATCGGCAGACCGGCCACGATCGCGGTCCCGCCGTCCCGTGTGCAGACGACCCGCCCTGCAGCGTCTCCAGGTATCGGGCGCCGCACCACCCACGGCGGCGCCGCGGTCCGCCCTCGGCGAGCGGGTCCGCGTCGAGGTCTGGCGGGAAGGCTACACGACGGCGGCGCGGACCGTCCGCGTCACCGGCGACACGGTGCGCGCGGACTTCCGGCTCGCCGTGGCGCCCGTCACGGCCGATGCGCTCGAACTCCGCGCCAGCGCGCCCGCGGGGCACGTTCCTCACGGTGCTCGGCTTCGGCACGGGCAACCTGAAGGACTCGAAGCTGGAGAAGCTCGTGGACCACGGGAACGGCAACTACGCGTACATCGACGACATCATGGAGGCGCGCAAGGTGCTGGTCCGCGAGCTGGGCGCCACGCTGCTCACCGTGGCGAAGGACGTGAAGCTGCAGGTCGAGTTCAACCCGGAGCGTGTGCGCCTACAGCCTCATCGGCTACGAGAACCGCCTGCTGGCCGCCGAGGACTTCAACGACGACACACAGGACGCCGGCGAGCTGGGCGCGGGCCACTCGGTCACCGCGCTGTACGAGATCGTGCCCGTGGGCGTGGAGAGTCCCGCTGAGATCCGCGACGTGGACCCGCTGCGCTACCAGACGCCGCGTACGGCCACGCCTGCCGCGCAGAGCCAGGAGCTGGCGTTCATCGAGCTGCGCTACAAGGCGCCGGACGGGGAGATGAGCGACCTCATCGAGCACGCCGTGAAGGCCGATGTCGCGACGTCGCCCTCCACGGACTTCCGCTTCGCCGCGGCCGTGGCCGCGCGTCACCGCCGCGCCTCGTCCAGCAGCCGGCAGCCCTCCATGAGGAGGCCTTCCAGCGTGTCGTGGATGGTCGGCTCCGGGAACTCGGTTTCCGGGTAGACCGTGAACTCGCCGTCGTCCTCCCAACTGATGACGCGGTAGACGGCCTCGGCACCGACGAGCGGCCCGCACGTGGCGTGGACGGGCCGCCCCTGGTCGAGGTAGAGGCAGGCCTCCTCGCCCGTGCTGGTCCGCCGCAGCTCGATGCGGACGGACTTGCGGCTGTTGCCCAGCGCCTGCGCGAGGTCGAGGAAGGAGAAGGCGGAGAACGTGGCGGAGAAGTCGCGGCCCGCCGGCTGGGCCGCGGACCGGACCCTGGAGCGAGAGGCGATGGCGCGGACGATCTTCGCGGCCGTGAGGTCGAAGTCGTGGGGCGGCGTGAAGACGTCGTCGAATCCGGCATCGAGCAGCCCGAGCGTCACGGCCGGATCGTCCGCGTCCGCCACCACGTAGAGCAGGAACGTCGCGTTGAGCTTGGCCACCCGCGCGAAGTGGTCCACGTGTCCGGGGACCGCGTCGTGGTCCACGACGATGGCTTCCGGTGCGCGGCGCTCCGCCATGGCCAGGGCGTCGTCCAGGTCCCGGGTGACGACGGGCCGGATGCCCAGTCGGGACAGCCGCGCCCCCAGGTCGGCGATCCTCTCGCCGCCCACCAGCAGGACCTGCGCGGCCGGCCCCCGCTGGCTCGCCGCCTCGCGCTCCTCGATGATGCCGATGTACTTCTCGGCGAGCTCCAGGGTGGCGAGTCGGGTGGCGGCGCGCCGCAGGGCGTTGCGGAGCGCCGCGGGGTCGCGTGCGGCGTCCGGCTCGCGGATGGGGGCCAGGATGCGGTAGTACCAGACGAGGGCGAGGATCCGCGCGGCCTGCACGATCTCGGGGTCCAGCTTCCCGACCATGTCCTGCGTACGTGCGCGCAGGAAGAGCGCGAAGCAGGCGTCCAGCACCTTCTCGATCGGCCACGGGAAGCGGAGGCGGACCGCGATCTCGCGGGAGCGGGGGAAGTCCGTGAACGGGAGCGGCGTCGCGCTCCCCGGCGTCGGCCCCGCAGGCGCCGGCGGCACCAGGAGGTGGACGGCGAGGTGCAGGCCATCCACGGCGAGGCGGCTGAGCCCGTCGGCCCGGGCGAGGGCGACGGCGTCACGGGCGAGGATGCCGTACGGCGGGGCAGGCTCGGTGCCCCGTGTCCGCGCGTCCGCGAGCGCCTCGACCGCCGCCCGCAGGCTGCGGATCATCTCCTCGTACGGAACCGGGTTCGCGAGCAGGGCTTCGCTCACGGAGGGGAAGGTCACGATCTGGGCGGGGAGCCCGGTCAGGCGGCCGCTCCGGACCCAGTTGCGGAACGCGTCGGCGCGCTCGGCATCCACCAGGACGGCCTCGATGCCGCCTCCTTCGAGCGCGGCGACGACCTCCTCGAGGCTGTCCGCCACCACCAGCTCGCGTCCCTCCCGGGCGAAGACGGTCGGCAGGAAGCTGCGGTGATGCGCGCGCCCCGTGATCATGAGGATGCGCGGCGACGTCCGGGCCGAGGCCTCCCGCGCCGGCGCCGCTCCGGTGGCGGCGTCGGCGGTCTCGTCCGGGGCGAACAGCTCCGGCAACTCGATCACCGGGATCTCCGGCTCGGGCGGCCGGCCCCAGGCGTCGTGGATCGCGCGCAGGCTGCGGTCCGGGGCGAGCTCGAGCACCAGGTGCGCCGCGTCGAAGCTCTGGCGCAGCGCCTCGAGGGTCTTCACATCCTCCGGGTCGTTGACCGCGACGACGAGCTCGCGGGTCTTCGGGTTCCAACTGATCGGCACCGCGAGCGAGCCGTGAGGCCCCGGCGGCGGGATCCGGTCCCGCAGCTCCACCGGCACGTCCGAGGGGGCGAGCGGTCGCCACGGCAGCCCGTACTGCCGCGAGAGCGCGCGCATGAGCTGTTCGGGCGTGAGGAAGCCGAGCTCGATGAGGTTGCTCCCCAGCCGCCCGCCACGCAGACGCTGGCGCTCCAGCGCGACCCGGATCTCCTTCTCGGTGACGTAGCCCAGGTCCTCGAGGACCTTGTCCAGTCGGGCAGACTTCACGGTCTCGTACTACGCGGCTCCGCACCGGCCAGCACGGAAGGATCCGAGGCGTAGCGCGCCGCCTCGGCGGCGGTGACGATGCCCTGCTCCACCAGCTCCCTCAGGTGGTGATCGAGGAGCCGCATCCCTTCCTTGCGGCCGGTCGTGATCACGTTGTTGACCAGGTGTGTCTTCCCCTCCCGGATCAGGTTCCGGACCGCCGTGTTCGCCACCAGGATCTCCTGCGCCGCCACACGCCCCGCGCGGTCCGCCCGCCGCAGCAGTTGCTGGGAGCAGATCCCGACGAGGACCTCCGAGAGCGCCACGCGCACTGCGGCCTGCTGCTCGGCGGGGAACGCGTCCGTGATGCGGCTGATGGTCTGGCCCGCGGACTTGGTGTGCAGCGTGCCGAGGACCAGGAGGCCCAGCTCGGCGGCGGTGAGCGCGAGGGAGATCGTCTCCAGGTCCCGCATCTCGCCCACGAGCACGACGTCGGGATCCTCACGCAGCGCGGCGCGCAGCGCGCTGGCGAAGGAGCGGCTGTGGTCCCCGACCTGGCGCTGGTTGATGAGGCACTGCTTGCTCGTGTGGATGAACTCGAGGGGGTCCTCCAGCGTGATGATGTGGTACTTCATGTTCTCGTTGAGGTAATCCACCATCGCCGCCAGAGTGGTGCTCTTCCCCGAGTTCGTCGGCCCGGTGACGAGGATGAGCCCCGCCCGCTGGTGGAGGAGCGTCTTGATCACGGGCGGGAAGCCGAGCTCGTCCAGGGTCGGGATCCGGTGGGGGATGATCCGGATCGCCGCCGCCAGGCCCGGGTGCTTGCGGAAGATGTTGATGCGGAAGCGCGCGACCCCTTCCAGCGTGTATGCGCAGTCCAGCTCGCCCTCCGCCTCGAACCGGGCGATCTGCTGGTCGGAGAGCAGCTCGTAGAGGAGGAGCCGGATCTCCTCTTCGGTGAGCGGCCGGTGTTTGGCGCGCTCGAGCACGCCGTGGACGCGGAGCATGGGCGTCTGCCCGGCGCTCAGGTGGAGGTCCGAGGCCCCCGCCTTCTGCATGATTTCGAGGAACGTGTCTATCCTGGCCAAGAGCGGTACGTCTTCAGAGCAGTGAAGGGGAGAGCGGGAGTTCCTACAAAGGCATACAAAGATATCCCGAACGCGTCCGTTCCGCGAGGTGGCCGCGGGGCGGGTGAGCGCCGTCCGCCCCCGCCCCGCGGCCCCGGCGGCGCGCGCCTGGACGCGTCTATTTCAGCAGCGCCTTGACCTCGGGCGGCAGCTCGAAGATCGACCTGTCGAACTCCTCGAACGAAACGCTGTCCACGGTGACGACCTGCTCCATGCCCATGGCGCGGATGCGCATCTTCGTGGCCACCTTCCTCCCGTCGAAATCCCGGTAATCCTCGAAGATGGTCGTCGTGGACATGGCACCCATGGGCGATTCCGCGTTGCGCTCCATGCCGACGAGCAGGCCGGTCCCGGCGTCGTAGTACTCGAAGTACTCCTCACCCCACTTCGTGACGAGCTTCACCTTGTAGCACGAGCGGCCCTCGAACTCGGTGCGGTCCACGGTTTCCATCGACTGGATGTACCGGTCTCGTTCGAGCGGCTCGTAGAAGTTGACCTCCTGCCGCCGCTGCTCGAAGACGGTGCCCTGGAGCAGCATGGGTCCGGTGGCCGGGTGGACCATCCACGCGACCTTGCCGTCGTAGCCGCTGCGCATCTCGCCCATGCCGGGGATGTCCGTGCGCGCCACGTAGAGGTCCGGCGCCGCGGCGTAGGTCTCGACGGTCATGGACATGCCCTGCGCGGGCATGCTGATCGTGGTCCTGTGGTACCGGAAGCCGTGCTTGCGCAGGGCGGCCTCGCCTCCGAGCGCGTCGACGTAGCGGGCCAGGATCCGCTCTGCGGACGGCAGTTGCGCGCTGGCCGCGCCGGGCGCGGCGGCGGCCGCGGCCAGGGCCACGGCCAGGATGGGGAAGGCGGCCGCAGAGCGAGGCTTCATCCAGGGCATCATGTCTTCCTCCAGGATTGCATCGGCGCGAGAGGGGTCGGAGTCAACGATCGCCCGCGCGCTCCGCGCCGATCCAGCGCAGGGCGGCGAGCAGCGCGGCGTCCCTGCCGGCGAGCAGGTCCGCGCGGGTGAGCGCCACCGGCTCGTCCGGGACGACGCCGCGTCCCTCGAGCCGCTCGCCGTTCGCCGTGACGAAGTCGCCGATGGCGTGCATGAGCACGTCGCCGTTGGGCAGCGTGTACGTCGAAGCGGGCAGCACGCCGCCCGCAGTGGTCTGACCGAAGACCCGGGCGCGGCCGATCGCCCGGAGCCCGCCGGCGAAGACCTCGGTGGCGCTGGCGGAGAGGCCGTCCACCAGGACGGCGAGGGGGCCGGCGAACGGCCGGACGCGTTCACCGCGGCTGTTGACACGCCTCGGGTTGGCCTGGTAGCGAAGCTCGGCGCCGCGGCTGTGCTGGACGCCGAGCAGCGCGGGCTCGTCCAGGAAGTGGCCGGCCACGCCGCCGACCATGGCGCCCAGCCCGCCCGGGTTGCCGCGCAGGTCCAGGATGATGCCGTCCGCGTCCCGGAACCGGTCCACCGCCTCGTCGATCTCACGGGCGAGCGGGGCCATCCACACGTTGAAGCGGATCACGCCGACGCGCAGCCCAGCGTCGTCGTTCACTTCCGCCGCCTCCACGCGGCCGAGGAACGTGGGCAGGTTGCCCAGCGTGATGGGCTGGCCCGGCCAGGGTCGGCGCCGCAGCTCGCGTTCGACCGTCCGGCCGTTTCCGTCCTCGAAGACGACGCGGCACGTGGTGCCCGGCTCGCCGAGCAGCCGCCCGCTCAAGCGCCGTACGACGGCGAACTCTGCCGAGTAGAAGCCGGGCGGCCGTGTTCGTGTCCGCTCCCGCGCCTCGCGCACCACGGACGCGGCGTCGAGGTCGCTCACGGCGCGCACCGCCCAGCCGGGGCGGATGCCTGCCTCCGCCGCGGGGCTCCCTTCGTCCACGCGGAAGACGACGACGTCGTCGCCCACCAGCCGCAGCTCGAGGCCGACGTCGCCGGCGGCGACGCCAACGGCGCCGTCCGGGGCCTCGTTCCCGGCCGCGTCCTCGGCGGGGATCAGCTCGAAGTGCGACTGGCGGAGCCGTCCCAGCATCTCGCGGATCACGGCCCGGAGCTCGTCCTGCGTCCGGGCCGCGACGGCGCGGGGCCGCAGCTCGTCCCGCAGGGCTGGCCAGTCCACGCCGTTGAAGGCCGTGTCGAAGTGCGTGCGGTGGATGACGGTCCAGGCGGAGTCGAACGTGGCGGCCGCGAGACTCGGCGCGAGGAACTGCTGCCCTGGCTGCCCCCAGGCGTGGTCCGCCGCGGCCAGAGCCAGCGCTGCCGCCGCCAGCGGGGCGACCAGCGGCGCGAGGCGGTGGGGGACTCCTGCCTGTGGGCGGGGGAGCACTCGCGTCATCGGTGGACCGTTGCCGGGGGATCGCAGCGATACTGCCGCGCCGGGGCGGGCAGGGAGCGGGTGCCAACTGAAAGAATTTGGTCAAAACGCGGCGGGAGGGCAAGCCGAGGGCGCGTCCGAGGGGCGCGGGGGCAGCGCCGCGCCGCCGCGGCCGCCCGAGCCGCAAAGGCCGAGCGCACTGCTCACGCGTGCGTCGCCCTCGGTCGCGGCCGGTGAGCGCCGCGGGAGCCCCCGGGCCGCGAGGGCTCAGCGCATGGCCCGGCGCAGGAGGAGCATCGCCAGCGCGGCCAGGGCGATGGAGCGCGCGGGGTTGCGCTGGATCTGGCGGCCGAGGGGCGCGAGCGGCGTGTCCTCGAACGGCCTCGCCAGGGCTTCGCCCAGGCGGCCCTCCATGACGTCCACCCGGTCCGCCGCCAGCAGGAGCAGCCAGTGCCGCGCCCGGTGCTCGGGGATCCGGTAGGCGACACGCCGCATGAGCCCGCTGATGCCGCGGGGCGGCACGGACGTGCCGAACACGGGCGTGAGCCGGGTCAGGCCGCGGCGCTTCAGGACCGTCTGCCGCACGGGCTGGCGCGGGATCTCCTCCCAGTGCACGCCCTCGGCCGGCTCGGGCTCCGCCTCCATCGGCACGCCGGGCCGGTCCTCGAGGGCGCGGTCCACGCCGTACGCGCCGTCCGGCGTCGGCCTGAGTTCGGTGAATTGCCTCATGTGGCCTCCTTCTCCGGGGGCGAAGACGCTCCTGCCCCCGCCCTGCCTCACCCGTTCAAGCCGAGTGCCAGCCCCACGCGCCGGCGCATGGCTCTTGCTCGGGTGATGCCGTGCGCGGTGCGGCCGGCACACGTGCTCAGCGCATACGGCGGCCGCGGCTCAACACCGGATGGGAGGAGGCGAACGTGAAGGCGACGGTCTACCACGGCCCGGCGGACCTCCGGGTCGAGCACAAGAAGGACCCGGAGATCGAGCACCCGTTCGACGTCATCTTGCGGGTCACCACGGCCGCCCTGTGCGGCTCGGACCTGCACCTGTACCGCGGGCTGATCCCGGACACGCGCGTCGGCACGACGTTCGGCCACGAGTTCGTCGGCATCGTGGAGGAGGTCGGGCCCGGCGTGCGCAAGCTGCGCCGCGGCGACCGCGTGGTGGTGCCGTTCCCGATCGCCTGCGGCTCGTGCTTCTACTGCCGGCGCGACCTGTTCGCGCAGTGCGAGAACACCAACCCGAACAGCGAGCTGACGTGCGGCGTGTTCGGGTACTCGCACACCACCGGCGGCTACGACGGCGGCCAGGCGGAGTACGTGCGCGTTCCGTTCGCCGACGTCGGCCCCATGAAGCTCCCGGACGAGGTCTCGGACCTGGACGCCGTCATGCTCGCGGACGTCTTCCCCACCGGCTATCAGGCGGCGGAGATGGGCGAGATCAAGCCGGGCGAGACGGTGGCGATCTTCGGCCTGGGGCCGGTCGGGCTCTTCGCGGCGAAGTCCGCCTGGCTCATGGGCGCGGGGCGCGTGATCGGGGTGGACCACGTGCCGGACCGGCTCGAGTTCGCGCGGCAGTGGGCGTGCTCGGACGTGCTGGACTTCCGCGACGTGGACGTCGTCGCCGCGCTGAAGGAGATGACCGGCGGCCGCGGCCCCGACGTCTGCATCGACGCGGTGGGCCTCGAGGCGGACGGCTCCGCGCTGCACGAGTTCCTCGGCCGCGTGCTGATGCTGCAGGCCGGCGCCGCGAACGTGATCGGCTACTGCATCGACGCGGTCCGCAAGGGCGGCAACGTGGTGCTGATCGGCGTGTACGGCCCGCCGTGGAACCTGGTGCCGATCGGCACGGCGATGAACAAGAACCTCACGCTGCGGATGGGGCAGTGCAACGTGCACCGCTACCTGCCGCACCTGCTCGAGCACGTGCAGGCGGGGCGTGTGAAGCCGAGCGACATCGTGACGCACCGTTTCTCGCTGGACGACGCTCCGCACGCGTATCGCCTGTTCGCGGGGAAGCTCGACGGCTGCAGGAAGGCGGTGTTCGAGATGTGAGATCCAGGGCCGGGGTCGAGGGCCTTGTTTCCCACCACCTCTCGCCCCAGCATCCCTCACATGAACCTGCGTATCGAACAACGAGGCGATACGGTCCGCATCCCGGTGCGGGCGCAGCCGCGGGCGTCACGGAGCGAGATCGCGGGCGAGCACGACGGGGCGCTGCGGGTGCGGCTCGCCGCACCGCCCGTCGAGGGCGCGGCCAACGAAGAGCTGGTGCGGTTGCTCGCGCGCGTGCTGGACGTGCCCCGCAGCGCGGTGCGCATCGCGGCCGGCGAGCGCGGCCGCACCAAGGTGGTGGAGGTGGACGGCGTGGACGCCGAAACGGTCCTCCGCGCGCTCTCGCGTTGACGCGCGCGTTGCCGCGGCACGAGGAGCGGGGCGCCGGCATGGCGCGGCGACGCGCGCTGTTCGTGTTCATCGACGGCGTGGGCCTCGGGCCGGCGGACCCGGAGGTCAACCCGCTCGCGCGCGCGGAGCTCCCCGCGTTCGCGGCGCTGCTGGACGGGCGCGCGCCGGTGCTCGATGCGGCGCCGTACCACGGCCGTGCGGCGAGTCTGGTCGGGCTGGACGCGACCCTCGGCGTGCCCGGCCTGCCGCAGAGCGGGACCGGGCAGGCCGCGCTGCTCACGGGCCGTAACGCGGCGGCGCTGTTCGGCCGCCACTTCGGTCCCTGGACGCCGACGGCGCTCCGGCCGCTCGTCGAGCGCGAGAGCATCCTCGCCCGCGCCCGCGCGGCGGGCCTCGCCGTGGCGTTCGCGAACGCGTACCCCGAGGAGCTGGTCGAGGCGATCGACGCGGCGATGGCGAGCGCCGGCGAGGAGGCGGAAGAGCCACTCGTCGCCGGCGCGGCCGGCGGGGGCGGCGGAGAGCACGAACCCGCCGCCGCGGCCGGCGCGCCGGGAGAAGCCGCGAACCCCGGCCGTGCGCGGCGGCGGCCGCGGCCGCGCTTGCCTCTGCCGGCCCGCATCGCCCCGCCGCTCGCCGCGCGCGCGGCAGGGCTGCTGACGCGTCACACCGCCGCGCTCATGCGAGGCGACGCCATCGCCAGCGAGATCACGAACGACGCGTGGCGAGAGCGGCTCGGCCGGCTGGAGCTGCCCGTGATCACCGCGGCCGGGGCGGGGCGCAACCTCGCCCGCATCGCCGCGGCCCACGACCTCACCTTCTTCGCGCACTACGCGACCGACACGGCCGGCCACCGCGGCGGCATGGCCGCGGCGCTCGCCGCGCTCCAGCGCGTGGACGCGTTCCTCGCCGGCATCCTGGAGGCGCTGCCGGGCGACACGCTGCTCCTCATCGCCAGCGACCACGGCAACCTGGAGGACACCCGGACCGGCCACACGCGCAACCCCGCGCTGTGCGTGGTGGCGGGGCCGGGGCACCAACGGGTGGCGGCGCGGCTGCACGCGCTCACGGACGTGGCGCCGGCGCTGCTCCGATGGCTGGGCGTGGAGGGGCGGGGTTCCGCCTGACCCGTTGGCCCTCTGCCCCAGCCAGGCGCCGCGGGGAGAACCGGAAGTCGTGCGGGACGCGCTCGGACGCCGCCCCCGAGCTCGGAGCCGTTCTGTGGCCTATCCGGCCGGCGGTAACAGCCGCTCGCCGATGTAGAGTCCGCTGCCAGCGGCCAGGAGGCCGATCGCCAGGCTTCCGAGCGTGTACGCCGCCGCGCGCGCCCAGGCACCTTCCTGGAGCAGCATGATGGCCTCGTAGGTGAACGTGCTGAACGTGGTGAAGGCGCCGAGGAGCCCGGTCGTGACGAATGCGCGCAGTTCCGGGGCGGCGTGGGTGGTGTTGAGGCAGTGGAGAGAGAGGCCGATCAGTAGGGAGCCCGTGGCGTTGATGGCGAAGGTGCCCCAGGGGAAGCCGGGTCCGGCCCAGGAGTGGATCCAGCTCCCGAGGACGTAACGGGCCACGGCGCCGAGGGCGCCACCCAAGGCGATGTAGAGGGCGAACACCGTGCTCCTCTTGCTCCGGATCGCGACTGCTCGTGTTGAAGAAAAAAACTCCCGCCGGGCCGGACCCGGGGGGAGGAGTCATCAGCGGCCGCGGGGCCGCGGTTTCGGCGAACTCCATCGCCAAGACTGTGGCACTACAATAACGGCTACGCCGAAGCACGACAAGGTCGGGTGGCACCGGCGCCTCCGCGCCGATCCCCGGACTGTGCGCGGAAAGACCTCCGGGGGCGGGCCTCCGCACCAAGAGGTGGATCATGGCGCAGCGGATCCAACCTCTCGCGGCTCCTCGGCTCCTCCTCATCGCGGCAACATACGCCGCGAACGGCCCGCCCCGGCACGGTAAACGTTGGCGTACCAGGTCTCTAGGCGGCCGCCGCAATCAAAGCAGGCGGTCTCACACCTCTCGCCTCCCCAGCGACAGCGCCGCGAGCACCCACAACACGACCCCGTACCCGACCACGTACGCGAACGCGTCCCACGGGATCGGCTCGAGCGCGCCGAACGCACTCTCGAGCGCGAAGAACGCGGCCTGCGGAGGCAGGAGGAACGTCACGAGGTCGCGGGTGCCGGGCGGGATCATCAGCAGGTCCGCGCGGCGCAGCGCGTCCCACACCAGCGCGAGGAGCGCGAGCAGCAGCGCGATCCACGCGTCGCCACGGGTCCACACGGACAGCAGCGTGACGAGCCCGCCGTACACGATCACGTAGGCGAGGATCAGCACGAAGGTGGCGGGGCCGGCCCACGTGCCGAGCATGATCAGGTCGAAGACCGGCATGAGGACGGCGGACACCGCGAACGCCACGGCTGCCAGGAGCGCGGCGCGCGCCGCGTAGATGCGGTGCAACGACGTCGGCCGCACACCGTAGACGCGGGCGTAGCCCTCGGCACGGTCGTGGCTGATCACGCCGGCCAGCATGACCAGCGTGGCGATGAGCGGGTAGCGGCCCAGCACCCAGCCGAGGAGCAGCAGCGCGGAGACGAGCGGGTAGCCGCCCACGATGAACAGCCGATCCATTTCGATCTGTCCGCCCTCGCCCCGGCTCACCAGCAGCCGCGCGGTGATGGCGGCGGCGAGGAACACGGCCGCGAACGCGAGCAGCGCGAGCACGCGACGTCGGCGCGCCCGCAGCGCCAGGGCGGCGAGGGCCAGCGCGCTCACGAGTCCACCTCCGCGCTGAGCTCGCGACGCACGCGCGCCTCGAGCGGCTCGCGCAGCGGCTGCACCGAGACGACGACGGCGCCCGCCTCCAGCAGCGCGGCGAGCCGCCGGCTCAGCTCGGCGGCGTCCGCGACGGCGATGCGGTAGGCGGAGCCGGCGTCGCCCTCGATCGCCTCCGCGCCGGGGAAGACCTCCGCGAGCTCCGGCACCGGCGCAGCGAGTTCCAGCCGGTACAGCGTGGCGCCACCCGCCTCAGCTTCCGGGGATGTCTCCAGCATGCTGCGCACGCGGCCTCGCTCGAGCAGCACCACGCGCGAGGCGAGCCGCTCGACTTCGGCCAGGTCGTGGCTCGCGATGAGGACCGTGCGGCCGGCGTCGCGCAGCTCCGCGACGATGGAGCGGAAGCGCACCCGCCACAGCGGATCGAGCCCTTCCGTCGGCTCGTCGAGGACGACCAGCTCGCGCTCCGCGAGCAGCGCCTGCGCGAGGCCCAGCCGCTGGTTGAGCCCGCGGGACAGCGTCCGCACCTCCCGGTCCGCGTGGGAGGCGAGGCCGAGGCGCTCGATCAGCTCGTCCGCGCGCCGGGCCGCGACGTCACGCCTCAGGCCTTCCAGCCGGGCCAGCGCGCGCAGCGCCGTGCGCACCCGCCACTCGCCCGGTAGGCGGAACCGTTCCGGCAGGTACGCTGCGCCGTGGCGCCGCACGTAGCGCCGCGGCTCCAGCCCGCGGATGCGGACCGACCCCGTCGTCGCGTGGATGAACCCCAGCAGCAGCGCGAACAGCGTGCTCTTGCCGGCGCCGTTCGGGCCGACCACCCCCCACACGCCGCCCGCGGGAATCTCGAGCGACACGCCGGCCAGCGCCTCCACGACCGGCTTGCCGGGGCGACCTGGCACACCGAACCTCTTGCTGACCTCTCTGAACTCGATCACGTCCTCACTCCCACGGCATGCTTCCTGCCACGGGGCGCGGGCACCCATGCAGCTGCTCTTCCCGGTCGGCCGGCGGTCCGCCATTCCCGTGTCCCGGGGCCCCGTGCGCAGCGCTTTCCTCCGCGTGCTGCGGCTGGTGGAACAGTACGTCGGCGGGTTCTACACCAAGGTCGTGCTCTCGATACTCCTCGCCTTCCTCGTGGGCATCGCGGCCGTCGTGCTCTTCGTGTTCATGGGCGACGTCGTCGCCGCAGGCGCGACGCGCGAGCTCGACGAAGCGGTCCTGCGCTGGGCGGCCCGGCGCCGCACGCCGGCGCTCGACGATGCGATGCTCGAGATCACCGCGCTCGGCAGCACGCTCGTGCTCGCCATCATCGCCGGGACGGCCGCCGTGTTCCTCTGGCTCACGCGGCACCGCTTCTCCGTCTACATCCTCACCCTGTCGTTCGTCGCGGCCAATGTGCTGAACCTCGTGCTCAAGGTGCTCTACGATCGGCCTCGGCCCGACGCGGTGCCGACGATCGTCACGTCGGAGTCTCCCGCGTTCCCCTCGGGCCACGCGCTCTCCGCGTTCGCCATCTACGGCACCCTCGCCTACCTGGTGGCGCGGCTCGAGCCAACGCCACGGCTCCGGGCGGCGACGTGGGTCGTCGCCGCCCTCATCATCCTCGCGGTCGGCGCCAGCCGTGTCTACCTGGGCGTCCACTACCCGTCCGACGTCATCGCCGGCTTCGCCATCGCCCTCGCCTGGATCGCGTTCACCTCCGCCGCCGTCACGGCGGTGACGTATTTCGTGGGGCGGCAACGTCGCTCGCCGCAGTAAGCGGAAGCCGGGCCAGGGCGAGTGCCCCGCCGCTGCCGCGCCGCCGCCCGAGCGGGGGCGGGGGAATGAGGCTTCGGCAGCCCCAACGTCACCTTCGGCACGCCCTTCGTCACCGAGACCGACGAACAGGGGCGCATAGCGACCCTTTCGTCGCTCTCGCGCCTCGCGAGGGAGCGAGTGTGACGTTGTCGCGTCGCACGGCGCTGCGCGCCGCGGACGCCGACACCCCGCGAACGTCCCCGCCCGCAGTTGCCCCCGCAGTTCCCCCACCCGGCTGGCGGCGGTGAGGTAGGGAGGACTCCCCGGTGGGAGCGCGGCGTGGAGGGGGCCCCCCGCCCTCGCCCGTAGTTGAGGGAGCCGTTGTGGAAGGATGCCTCCGCCCTCACCCGCAGTTCAGCGGAGGAGACCGGAGGCGTCCCTTCCAACCATTCCCTTGCCCCGCCGGTTCTCGGATCGTGGGTGCGGCGGGCGGCTCGCGCCGCCCGGAGAGGCGTGTGCCGCCGGCGCAGGGGCCGGAAGCGCACGTTCCGTCCTCTCGGAATGTCGGCAGGGGCGTGTGCCGCTGGCGTCGGGGCCGGACGCCTTTGGTGACAGCCGCCGCACGGCGAAGGCGCGGCGCGCGGCGGGCGAGGGCGGCGGACGCCGGCCGGCGTTCTGCGCCGCGCGATGAGCCCGCGGCCGCGCCGTCGTCGCCACACGATCCATTCGAACCCAGACCACCCGCAGCCATGGCAGGACCGGCGCCCCGGGTGCTCGGCCAGCTCCTCCTCGCCGCCGGCGTGGTGGACGCGGCGGAACTGGCGGCCGCGCTGGAGGAGCAGCGCCGTACGCGGGAGCGGCTGGGCGCGGTGCTGGTCCGGCGAGGACTGGATGCGCGGCACGTGGCGCGCGCGCTCGCCCGGCAGCTCCGGCTGGCGTACGCAGAGCCGCCGCTCGTGCCGGAGCCCGGCGCGCTCGCGGTCGTGGACCGGGCGCTGGCCGTCCGGCTGCGCGTGCTGCCCCTCGCCGCGAACGGCCGCACGCTGCGCGTCGCCATGGCGGACCCGCTGGACACCGCCGCGGTGGACGACCTCCAGTTCCAGACCGGACGGCGCGTGGAGCCGGTGGTGACCACGCCGCACGCGGTGGTCGAGGCGCTGGCCGCTGCGTACGGCGTGCTGCTCCCCGAGACGGACGCGGGCGATGCGACGCGCGTGGAGGACGGCGACGGGAACGCGTACCACGGCGCCGTCGTCGCCGCAGACGATGACGAGACCGGCGCGCTCGTGCGGGCGAGCGAGGCGCCGCCGATCGTGGCGCTGGTGGAGGAGCTGCTCCAGCGCACGGTCGCTGCACGGGCGAGCGACCTCCACGTCGAGCCCGTGGCCAGCGGCCTGCGCGTGCGCGCGCGTGTGGACGGCGTTCTGCGCGAGATCGCAGCGCTGCCCCAGGAGGTGGCGCTCGCCGTCATCTCCCGCTTCAAGATCATCGCGGGTCTGGACATCTCGGTGAAGCGGAGGCCGCAGGACGGCCGGGCGGCGCTCCGCGTGGACGGCCGCGAGCTGGGGCTGCGGGTCTCCACGCTCCCCACCGAGAACGGCGAGAAGGTCGTGGTGCGCGTGCTGGACTCGCGCGATGCCGGCCGCGACCTGGATGACCTGGGCTTCGACCCGGCGCTGCGTGCGCGGTTCCTGCGGCTGCTCGAGCGCGGTCACGGCGTAATCCTCGTCACCGGCCCCACGGGCAGCGGGAAGACGACGACGCTCTACGCCGCCCTCGGCGCGCTGGACCGCGAGCGGCTCAACATCGTCACGCTCGAGGATCCGGTCGAGTACCGCCTGCCGGGGCTGACGCAGGTGCAGGTGAACCCGCGTGCGGGCCTCACGTTCGCCGCCGCGCTGCGCGCCGTGCTGCGCCAGGACCCGGACGTGGTGATGGTCGGCGAGATGCGCGACCGCGAGACCGTGGAGGTCGGCATGGCCGCCGCGCTCACCGGCCACCTCGTGCTCTCCACCCTGCACACCAACGACGCGCCCGGTGCGATCGCGCGCCTCGCCGAGATGGGCGCGCCCGCGTACCTGGTGGCCGGCGGACTGATCGGCGTGCTGGCGCAGCGGCTCGCTCGCAGGCTGTGCACCCGCTGCCGTGAGCCGTACGACGCCGACCCCGCCGCGCTCACGGAGCTCGGGTTGCCTCCGCGGCCCGTCCGCCTCCACCGCGCACGCGGCTGCGCACACTGCGACGGCACCGGCTACCGCGGGCGGGTGGGCATCTACGAGCTGCTCGTCGTGGACGCGCGGGTGCGCGAGCTCATCCTCGCCCGTGCCGGCGCGGACCTCGTGCGCGACGCGGCGCGCGCCGCCGGAATGGAGACGCTGGCGCAGGACGCGTGGCGCAAGGTCCGGGCGGGCCTCACCTCCCTCGATGGAGTGCGTCCCCTCCTCACCCTCCTCGCCGACGAAGCGCCGCTGTGCCCCGCATGCGGGCACCCCGTCGCGGCGGAGTTCCGCCACTGCGTGGGCTGCGGCCGGCCGCTGCGGACCTACTGCGCCTGCGGCGCCGCGCTGGCCGCCTCCTGGCGCTGCTGTCCGGCCTGCGGCGCCTCGCGCGTTGATGGTTCGGCCACGCAAGGTCCGGATTGACGTTCAGGGGAACCCGGAGTCGCGGCGCGGATGCCGACGGGGGGGCACGCAGCCGTGGCTCCGGATTCTTGTTTTCGTAAACGGTAAATCGCGCAGTAACAGTTTCAACACGGCAGGTTTGCTTCCCGGGCCGCGGCCGCGCGGGCGGCGAGGCACGGGTGGGCGCCGCTCCATCCGTGTTGTCGGGGCCGGAGCCCCGGCGACGTGACCGCGCATCGGTTCCGCAGGGTCTTGGGATGGAGAGCGCGGCGGTGCGCGCCGTCCGCGAGGGGCGTGCGCGCGAACGTGGATCTCAGCATCGGAGCGAGACATGAGCGGGAGTCTGCTGAGAGGCGCCGTCCTGCTGCTGGCCGGCGCGTTCGGTGTCGCGTGTTCGTCGGACGACGACGGGACGGGCCCGCGCAGCGGCGTGGTCGAGATCCAGGTGAGCGGCACCCGGTTCAGCCCGTCGAATGTGGAGATCACGCCGGGGACGACGGTGCGCTGGGTCGCGAGCGAGGGCGGCCACACGATCACGCCGGACGACCCGAACCGGGAGGGTGTGTGGCAGGAGGTGAACGTCACGGAGCCGGGTGCCGTTTTCGAGCACAGGTTCGAGGTGGCGGGCCAGACGTACGACTACCACTGCGTGCCCCATCGTGATGCCGGGATGACGGGCAGGATCCGGGTCGTGGCCGACTGATCGTGGCGTTGCGTGGCGGTCGGTCGCGCGCGGCCGCCGATCCCGCCTCGCGCGTGCGTCCGTCGCGCGCCGTCCAGCGTCGGCGGCGCCATGAGCGGATCGTGCGCTCGGCGTGTCGGCCCGGACCTGCGTCGAGCGCGCCAGCTCCAGCGCTCGCATTGCGCGTGGCCCGTGTGCCCCCGCGTGCGCGTGCAACCGGCCGTGTGACCCGCGTGTGACCGGACGGCCGTCGGCGTGTTAGGCAGTGAGGAGACGGAGGATTCGAGACGAGGGGCGAGGGTGCTGTGAAGCACGCGCGGGAACGTTGTGGAGCATGGCTCCTGGTCCTGCTCTCCGCGCTCGCCGCCAGCCCCGCTGCGCTGTGTGCGCAGGCGGGTGATGCATCGGCGTGGGCGTCGTCGTCATCGCAGGAGGCGGTGGCGGAGCTGCGGCTCCAGCCCGGCGACGTGGTGAGTGTGGAGGTGAGGGACGAGCCGTCTATGGGCGGCCAGTTCCAGGTGGCGGAGGACGGCACGATCCTGATCCCGCTGCTGGGCGTGGTGCCGGTGGCGGGCCGGCCGTTCACGGAGGTGGAGAGGGATGTCCGCGCCGCGTACGCCCGCGAGCTGGCGGACCCGGTGCTGCGCGTGCGTCCAATGGTACGCGTCGCGGTGCTGGGCGAAGTGATACGGCCGGGGCTGTTCCCGGTGGATGCGACGCACACGATCGCGGACGTGCTGGCGAGCGTGGGCGGGCTTTCGCCGTGGGCGGATCGCGGCCGGATCACCCTCGAGCGGAACGGCGAGCGCGTGCGTGTTCGCTTCGAGCCGGGCGACCCCACCCTCGCGATGCCGCTGCAGTCGGGCGACCGGATCGTGGTCGGGCGCAAGAGTTGGTTCCGTGAGAACCTGGCGATCTTCGTCGGCGCAGCGGCATCGGTCGCGGCCGCGGCGGTCACCACGCTGATCGTGCGGTGAGCGGGGCGGCGGGAGGCAGCGTGGAGCGCGGGGGATCGTTCGTGGGCTCGTGGCTCGGGCTCGTGCGCCGGCGCTGGCGTGTCGGCCTGCTGGTCTTCGTGCTGGTCGCCGGCGGCGCGGCGGCCGTCACCCTGCTCTCGCGGCCCATCTACCGTGCGGAGGCGCGGCTGCGGCTGGGCGAGCCGCCGCCGATGGGCGGCGTTTCGCCGGCGACGGGTGGGCTCTTCGCGCTGATGCGCATGGGCGGCGACCCGTTCGCGAACGACCTCGAACTGATGTCGAGCCGCTCGGTCGCGGAAGCGGTCGTCTTGGATGCCGCGCTCGCCGTGCAGGTGGACGCGCCACGCGGCTGGCATCGCGATTCCCTCCTCTCCTCCCTCTCCGCGACCCGTGAAACGGGCCGCGCCCGCTTCGATGTCGAGTGGCTGGCGGACGGGCGCGTGCGCGTGCGTCGCACCGCGCCAACGGACTCGCTGGTCGGCGACGTCGCGCCCGGCGACACGCTGTCGTTCGGCGGAATGAGCGTGGCGTTCCGGCCGTGGCGCGAGGGGATGCCGCGGCGCGTGCGCATTCGCACGCTGCCGTTCGGGGAAGCGGTGCGACGCACGCGCGGCAAGGTCGCCATCGCGCGTGCGCGGCGCGAGGCGAACGTGGTGGACATCTCGTTCAACCACTGGGACCCGGGGCTGACGCGCGCCGTGGTGGCGGCTGTGGTGGATCGCTTCGTGGAGCTGCGGTTGGCGGTGCATCGGCGCGAGAGCGGCGAGACGGTGGACTCGCTGCGTCGCGTGGCGCTGAGCACGGAGCGGGAGCTGGCGGAAGCGGAAGAAGCGCTCGAGGCGCTGCAGCGCCGGGCGCGGCTGATCGCGCCGGACGTGCAGGGCGAGGCGTTCATCGAGCGCTACAGCGAGGTGGCCGCGGAGCTGGAGGTGACGCGGGTCGAGCGCGCCGGCATCGCGGAGCTGCTGGAGAACGTGGCGACCGCGCGCGACCCGATGCAGGCGTGGGCCGGCCTCGCGGCGTTCCCGCGCTTCCTCGAGAACCCGACGGTGGGCGAGCTGCTCGGGCGGCTGGCCGCGCTGCAGACGCAGCGGGCGGATCTCGCGTGGCGTCGCGCGGCGGAGAGCCGTGCGCTGGCCGTGCTGGACGAGCAGATCGAGAGCATCGACGCGTCGTTGCGCGCGCTGGCGGAAGCGTACGCCTCGGCGCTGGAGCGTGCCGAGCGTGAGCTGAGCGCGCGCATCGCCGAGATGGACGCCGAGCTGCTGGGCATGCCGCGGGAGCTGATCGAGCTGGCGCGGCGGCAGCGCCAGATCCGGATCCTCTCGGAGATCCTGGTGCTGACCGAGCAGCGGCTGCGGCAGGAGGAGCTCCGCCAGGCGCTGACCTTCTCGAACGTGCAGGTGATCGATCCGCCGGCGCTCCGTTACCGACCCGTCTGGCCGCGGCCGAAGCTCGGGCTCGCGATCGCGGTGCTGCTGGGCTGCGCGTTCGCGGCGCTCGGGATGGTGATCGGGGAGCGGGCGGATCGCGGGCTCCGCAGCGCCCGGCAGGTGCGGGACGCCACGGGTGTGCCGGTCGTCGCGGTCGCGCTCGCGGGGCCGGGCGGGCTGACGTTCGCGGCCGAGGAAGCGCTCGCGGTGCTGGCGGCCGCGCGGGCCGCCGCAGGCGGCAGCGTCACGGCGCTGACGCTGGCCGCTGCGGACGAGGCCGAACTCGCGATGGAGGCCGCGCGCGCGTTGAGCGCCGCGCTCGCGGCGGAGGAGGCGGCGCGGCGGGGAGCGGAGCTGGGGGCACCGCCGGTGCGCACCGCGCCCGTGATGGACCGGTTCTCCGGCGCGGTGGCCGCGGTGGCCGAGGGCGCACCGGTGATGCTGGTGGTGCGGCATGGCCGCACGACGCGGGACGCGGCCACGCGCGCAGCCGCGCTCCTGCGGGAAGCGGGCGGCGCGCTGGCCGGCGCCGTCATGGTGTGTCCGCGCGCACGTGACGTGGGGGAAGTATGGAGTTGATGCACGATTACAGGACGGTGCCGCTGCGGCACGAGGCTGTTCCGCGCGGTCGGCGCTCCAGCCGCGTGCTGCGGCGCATCGTGGATGTCATTGGAGCGACGGTCCTGCTCGTGCTCACCGCGCCGCTGCTGGCGCTGGGTGCTCTTGCCGTGTGGCTCGACTCGGGCCGCCCCGTGCTCTTCGGACACGTGCGGCTCGGCCTCAACGGCCGGCCGTTCCGCTGCTGGAAGCTGCGCACCATGGTGGTGGACGCGGAGGAGTGGCTCGAGCGCGAGCCCGCGCTGAAGAAGCGCTACATCGAAAACGGCTACAAGCTCCCGGACTGGGCGGACCCGCGGATCACCCGCGTGGGCCGGTGGCTGCGGAAGACGTACATCGATGAGCTGCCGCAGCTCTTCAACGTGTTGGGGGGGAGCATGTCGCTGGTGGGGCCGCGCCCCGTGGTGCGTGGCGAGATCGAGTGGTACGGCGACGCGGCGGGCGAGCTGCTGAGCGAGAAGCCGGGCATCTTCGGCGAGTGGACGAGCCGTGGCGCCCACCGGCCGGACTACCCCGAGCGCGCGCGCATCGAGCTGGAGTACGTGCGCAGCCGGACCGCGCTCCGCGACCTGCGCATCCTCCTGCGCTCGATCCCCGTCGTGCTGCGGGGGCAGGGGGCGGGGTGAGCATGTCTCCCGCGGCGGGCGCGATGGAGCCGCCGGGCGCCGTGCCGGCGGGCGCGGCGGATGCCGGCGTGGTCGTGCACGCGGACGTGGGCGGCGCCGCGTCCGCCGCGGGCGTGCGGCGTGTGCTGCACAACGCCGCGTCGCTGCTCCTCGCGTACATCCTGCCGCGGCTGTTCACGCTGGGATCGGTCGTCGTCGCGGCGCGCGTGCTGGGCACGGCGGACTTCGGCGCGTACAGCACGGCCGCCGCGTTCGCGGTGCTGCTCAGCATCGTGGCGACGCTGGGCATGATCCCGCTGCTGGTGCGTGAGATCGCGCAGGCGCCGGACCGGGCGCCCGCGCTGCTCGCCGCCGCGCACGGAGTGAAGACGGCGAGCAACGCGCTGATGCTCGCGCTGCTCTTCGTCCTCGCCCGCTACGTGCTGGACTACCCGACGCCGGTCGTGGTCGCGGCGTCGTTGCTGGGCATCTCCTACGCTGTGGGCGCGTACGCGGAGAACCTGGCGGCGTGGTTCCAGGCGGTCGAGCGGATGCACGTGTGGACGCAGGCGAACGCCGCGTTCGGGCTGGTCACGGGCGGGCTCGGCCTCGTGCTCGTTCTCTGGACGCGCAGCCTGGCCTGGTTCTGCGCTGCGCCGATCGCCGGGTGGCTCGCGGCGGTGGCCTGGCTGCTGGCGCGCCTGCCGGCGGATGTGCGGCGCGGCGCGCGGGCCGATCCAGCGGAAGCGCTGCGGCTGGTGCGTGCGCTCGCGCCGTTCGCCGCCGCGTTCGTCGCGATCACGATCTACTACAAGGTGGACGTGCTGCTGCTGGCGCGCTGGCGCGATGCGGCGGATGTCGGCCTGTACGCGGCGGCCTACAAGTTCGTGGACGTGGCGCAGGCGCTGGCGGTGGTCGTGGCAGGCGCGGTCTACCCGCGGCTCTCGCGGGCCGCTGCGGCGGCCGCGGCGGATGCGGCGGCGCGGAGCCGCGGCGCGGTCGCTGGAGCGCGCGACGGCGTGCGTGGCCGTGCGTCGCTCGCGCTGCCACGTTCGGCGGCGCGGCTGACGGAGTGGATGCTGCTCGCCACGGTGCCCGTGGCCGGGCTGGTGTTCCTGCTCCGGGTGCCGCTGACGCTTGCGCTCTACGGCGCGGCGTACGCAGATGCGGCGGTTGTGCTGGGCTGGTTGGCAGCCGTGTTGCCGGCGCTCACGCTGAACATCCTGGCCGGCTACATCCTCGGCGCGGCGGGTCGCATGGGGCAGGTCGCGGGCGCGTACGCGCTGGCGACGGCGGTGAACGTGGCGGCGAACGCCGTCCTGATCCCGCGCTACGGCGCGCCGGGTGCGGCGATGGCGATGCTGGGCTCCGAGGTGCTGCTCGCGGCGATGCTGCTCGTTGCGCTGCGCGCGCGGGCCGCGGCGCCCGCGGCGCACTGGCTGCTGGTCGCCGGCGCGGCGGCGCTGCTGTGCGTGGCGGCCGCGGCGCCGGCGAACGCGTGGCCCGGCCTGGCCGCGGCCGGCTATCTGGTGGCGACGTGCGTGTTGTACGCTGCGATGCGCGTGCTGACGCGGGAGGAGGCGGCGGTGTTGGCGGAGGCGCTGGGCGTGCGGCGGCGTGCGCCCATGGACGAGGTACGGCCGTGAAGGTGCTCTACGTTTCCAAGGCGCTGGTGGTCGCCGCGTACCGCGACAAGCTGCGCGAGCTCGCAGCGCATGTCGATGTGGCGGCGCTGGTGCCAGAGCGGTGGGGTGAGCAGACGCCGGAACCCGACCCGGACGCCGCGTCCGCGCCGCCGATCCTCACGCGCCCGGCGCTGCTGCACGGGCACAACCACTTCCACGTGTACCGCGGCGCGGGCGCGGTGCTGGACGCGGTGCGGCCGGACCTGGTGCACATTGACGAGGAGCCGTACAGCATCGTGACGCTGCAGTTCGCGGAGCTGTGCCGGGCGCGCGGGATCCCGTCGCTGTTCTTCGCGTGGCAGAACCTCGCGAAGCGGCTGCCGCCGCCGTTCGGTGCGCTGCGCGCGCGGGTGTTCCGGCTGGTGGCGGGTGGGATCGCGGGAACGGCCGCGGCCGCGCGGGTGCTGCGGGACGCAGGTTACCGAGGGCCGCTGGCGGTGATCCCGCAGTTCGGCGTAAACCCCGTCCGCTTCGCGCCGGACGCGAGGGCGCGCGCGGACGTGCGCGCCCGCCTCGGCATCGGCGAGGGCGCGTTCCTGGTCGGCTTCGGCGGGCGGCTGGTGCCGGAGAAGGGCGTGCACCTGCTGCTCGAGGCGCTGGCGAGTCTCGCCGGCGACGCGCACCTGCTCGTGATGGGCGATGGCCCGGAGCGGCCGCGGCTGGAGGCGCAGGCCGCGCAGGGGGGCATCGCGGAGCGCGTGCATTTCGTCGGCGCGGTGCCGTCCGTCGCGATGCCGCGCTGGCTGGCGGCGCTGGACGTGCTCGCGCTGCCGTCGCTCAGGAAGAAGGGCTGGGCGGAGCAGTTCGGGCGGATCCTGGTCGAGGCGATGGCGTGCGGCGTGCCGGTCGTGGGCTCCGCGACGGGCGAGGTGCCGGAGGTGGTGGGGGAGGGCGGTGTGGTGGTGCCGGAGGCCGACGCTGCTGCGCTGGCGGCCGCGCTCCGTGGCTTCGCGACCATGTCGCCGGACGCGCTCGCGGAGGCGCGGCTCCGCGCCCGCGCGTGGGTGTGCAGCCGTTACACCCAGGAGCGGGTGGCGCGGGAGACCGTCGAGTTCTACCGGCAGCTCATGAATGAGCAGTCAGGTGGGGCGGCATCACGGCGGAGGGTGGCGGTGGGGTGAGCGTGGCTTCGCGGCCGGAGGTGCTGCGGCGCGCGGATGGGGCGGTGGCGGTGGGGGCGGTGGCGGCCGCGGGGCTCGGGGTGGCGCTCGCGCTGGCCGGCGCCGCCTCGGCGAACCCGCTGCTGGCCATCGCGGGAGGACTCCTCGCCGCCGCCGGCGCCTTCACCATCCTCGCGGCGGGCTGGGTGGACGGCGCCCTGCTGCTCGCCCTCGTGCTGCCGCTGCCGGCAATCTACAGCAGCGAGACACTGCGCATCTCACCCGCCCTCGTCGTCACGGCCCTCGTCGTGCCCGGCTGGTTGCTGCGCCGCACGCTCGAGGGCGGCACGCTGTCGTTCGGCGCGCTGCCCCGCCGCGGGACGGCGTTGCTCGGCGCGGCCGTCCTGCTCGCCGCCGTGTTCGCCGAGGCGTACGTGCCCGCGCTGCGGGAGCTGGTCACGTTCGGGCTGCTGTTCGGCGTCCTGCTGATGGCGGCGGACGAGGTCACGGCGCGCCCCGCCAGAGCGCATGTCATCGCGATCGCGCTCGCCGCAGCCGCCGCGGTCAGCGGCGTGTGCGCCGTGCTCGAGGCCGGGGGCGTGCTGCCCGGGAGGTTCCCGCGCGAGGGCTCCCCGTTCTACCGCGCCGCGTTCGGCTTCACGTGGCCGAACGAGCTGGGGCAGTACTTCGCGTTCTCGCTGCCGTTCACGGTCTACGCGCGGAGCGTCGCGCGGGGCAGGCTCGCGCGCACGCTCGCCACGGCGGCCGTCGTCTCTTGCGTGCTCGGCCTCGCGGCGACGTTCTCCCGCGGGAGCTGGGTGACCGCGCTGGCCGCGACGGCGACGCTCGGGCTGCTCGGCGAGTGGCGGCTCATGCTGCGCGTCTGGGCGGCCGGCCTCGTCGCCATCCTGGCGCTCGACCTCGTGTCCGGCGGCGCGCTGAGCGGCCGTGTGGCGAGCGCGCTCGTCGACCAGGTGGCTGCCCAGCGCCTCGCCCTCCAGTACACGGGCCTCCTCATCTTCCGCGCGCACCCGGTGGTCGGCATCGGGCCGGGCAACTTCGAGGTGGGCCTCGAGCGGTACGGCCCGCAGATCTCGTGGCTGTGGGACTACATCGGTTCCGCCCACAACCTCTACATCCACATGGCGGCGGAGACGGGCGCGATCGGGCTCATCGCGCTCCTCGCGTTCCTCGGAGCGGCGTTCCGCGTCCTGGTGCGCAGCGCCCGCAGTGCGGGGGCAGCCGCAGCGGCCGGCGCGATGGCCGGAGCCGATGTCGCGCTGCGACGCACTCTCGCGTGGTCGTTCGGGACCGTCTGCGTCGCGGGAATGTTCGAGTGGCCGTTCGCCCACGGCCTCGGCCAGCTCATCATGCTGGTCGCCGGGATGGGATGCGGCCTGGCGCCCCTCACCGCGCCACGCGGTCCAGCAACTCGCGGATGATGGACGCCGCTGCGCGCGGGTCGTCTCCCACGCGCAGCCGCCATGCGCCGCTGCGCGCGAGCGCCGCGACACGCGCGCCGATCGTGTCGCGCCAGACGTCGAAGCCCGGCTCCAGGTCGGCGAGGACGCGGGCGACCGCCTCCTCCGCGGCGATCGGGATCGCGGCGGGCGCGGCGCCCGGCGCGCGCTCGACGAGGCAGAGGCCCCATGTCCTGACTGCGGTCTCGGTCGGCGGCCTCCCTCGTCGTCCACCCTGCGGTCCGGGCGGGAGCGTCCACGGCGTCACGGCGATCCTCCACTTGCCGTTGGCCCGGAGGGTCGTGGGCCGGTCGGCGAGCTCCGGGAACCACCGAGCCGCCTCGGGCGCCAGGTGGAGGGGGCGGCCGAGCGTCCACACGCGAAGGGCGGGCTCGAGCTGCACGTACGCGGTGTCGTCGGTCAGAACGTCGAGGCCGGCGCGCTGGGCGGCGTAGGCGAGCGTGCTCTTGCCGACGCCGCCCGGGCCGGTCAGCAGCAAACCGCTGCCCCCGTGCGCGACCGCGGCCGCGTGCAGCGGCTGCCGGTCCAGCGGCGTGAGCAGGAACAGCACCAGCGCGTCGAGAACGGCGCGGAGGCGCTCGTGGGCGGTGAGCAGCGAGGGCGCCAGCCGCGCCACGGCCGTCATCCCGGTCCGTTGGGCGCGGCCGAGAGCGTCCGGGGCTGCGAGCAGCAGGAGATCACGGTTCGCGGTGATGCGGAGCGCCGCGTCCGTGTCCGAAACGGGCGCTGCCGCGCGTTGCGTTCCGAGGAGGAGCACGACGCGCGGCACGGTCGGTCCCCGCAGGCCCGAGGCGGGCGCCGGCGCTGGGCCGGCCCACGGATCGCCGTACACGGCCTGCGCGGCCGCGATGAGTTCCGGCGCGTCACACTCGAAGCGCACCGGGATGCCGAGAGGCAGCGGCTGTACCGCGTGGCGCAGCGACCCGGCAGGGGGCGGAGCGAGCGCACGTGCGGCCGCGATCCCTTCTGATCCTTCAGCCAACTGCAGTCTCCTGAGCAACCGGGGCGGGGCGGGGGTGTTCTAGCCGCGGCGAGGCGCGGCTGTCAAGCCACCCGGCAGGGGGCGTGCAATGATGGGCACGGCAGCGGCGGACCGGCGCGCGGTCCTGATCGCGCACTCCTACTACCTCCGCTACGACGAGAAGCAGCTCCGGCGCATGAAGCCGTACGCGCCGCTCGCGACGCTCCTCGCCGCTGCGGTGGTGCGCCAGCACGGCCACGAGGTGCGGCTCTTCGATGCCATGCTCTCCGGCGGGGTCGAGGAGTTCGAAGCCGTGCTCGACGAGGTGCGCCCCGCCATCGTCGGCATCCTCGAGGACAACTTCAACTTCCTCACCAAGATGTGCACGCTGCGCATGCGGCGTGCGGCGCTGGACATGATCGCGACGGCGCGGTCGCGTGGCTGCCGCGTGGCGGTGAACGGCTCTGACGCCAGCGACCACCCGCACCTGTACCTCGCCGCCGGCGCGGATGCCGTGATCCTGGGCGAGCCGGAGCTGACGTTCACGGAGCTGGTGAACGTTTGGACGCGGGACCCGGTCGCGCCGCTGGACGGCATCGCGGGTCTCGCGCTGCCGGCCGCGGCGTCCTCCAGGCACGGCAACGGCGTGCGCCTCACCGCGCCGCGCCCCGCGATGAGGGATCTGGACGCCCTGCCGCTTCCCGCCTGGGACCTCGTGGATGTCGATGCGTACCGCGCCGCGTGGTACGGCGCTCACGGCCGGCTGTCGTGGATCATGGCGACCTCGCGCGGCTGCCCCTACGGCTGCAACTGGTGCGCGAAGCCGGTGTTCGGCCGGCGCTACGCGCAGCGCTCGCCGCGCAACGTCGTCGACGAGATGGCCCGGCTCAAGGATGACGTCGCGCCGGACCACATCTGGTTCGCGGACGACATCTTCGGCCTCACGTCCGCATGGATCCGGGGGTTCGCGGCCGAGGTCGCGCGGCGCGGCGTACGCACGCCGTTCATGATCCAATCGCGCGTGAACCTGATGACGCCCGCGACCGTCGAGGCGCTCGCCGCCGCCGGCGCGGAGGAGGTCTGGCTGGGCGTCGAGTCCGGCTCCCAGCGGATCCTGGACGCCATGGAGAAGGGCAGCACGGTCGAGCAGGCGCGGCGCGCGACGCTCACGCTGCGGGCGCACGGGATCCGGACCGGGTGGTTCACACAGCTCGGTTATCTGGGCGAGGAGTGGGAGGACATCCTGCGGACGCGGGACCTGATCCGCGAGCTCCGGCCGGACGAGATCGGAGTCTCGGTGTCCTACCCGCTGCCCGGCACGCGCTTCTACGAGATGGTGCGCGAGCAGATCGGCGCCAAGCGCAACTGGGAGCACACCGGCGACCTCGCGATGATGTTCCACGGCACGTTCACCACTGCGTTCTACCGGCGCATCCGCGACCTGCTGCACGAGGAGCTGGACGCGCTGCGCGCGGGCGAGGACCTGGCGCCGTTCGACCGTCGCTGGGCCGAGCTGGAAGCGAGCCGCGACCAGTACCGCAACGGAGCGGGCGCACGTGGCTGAGCTGCGCGAGTCTGTCCGGGCCGCGCCGTATGCGCGGCTACCGGCCGCCGTGGAGGCGTTCGACGCCTCGGCCCCGGCCTTCGAAGCGCGCTTCGGCGGATGGGCGAGCGTCGCGGCGCAGCGGCGCGCCGTGCAGCGCCTGCTGCTCGATGCGTTCCCGGCGGGCGCCCGGCTGCTCGAGCTGGGCGGCGGCATCGGCGTGGATGCCGTGTTCCTGGCGGCGCGCGGGAGGCGCGTGCTGCTGACGGATGGTGCGCCGAGCATGGTCGCGGAGGCGGCCGCGAGGGCCCGGCGCGCCGGGCTCGAGGACCGCATCGAGACCCGCACGCTCCTGCTCGAGGACATGGAGCGGTTCGCGCGCGAGTGGCGCGGAGCAGGCCGCACGCCGTTCGATGGCGCCTACTCCAACTTCGCGGCGCTCAACTGCGTGCCGGACCTGGCGCCGGTCGCGCGCGGGCTCGCCATGCTCCTGCGCACGGGCGCACCGGCGATCCTGGTGCTGTTCGGCCCGCTTCCGCCGGGCGAGATCCTCGTGCAGCTCCTGCGGGGCGATGTCCGTGCGGCGTTCCGCAGACTCTCGCGCGGCGCCGTGGCCGCGCGTCTCGGCGGGCGCCGTTTCGAGGTGTGGTACCCGTGGCGGCGGCGGGTCGAGCGCGCGTTCGCGCCGTGGTTCCGGCTGCGCCGCGCGCGTGGTATCGGCGTGTTCGTGCCGCCGAGCGCTGCGGAGCCGTGGATCTCACGCCACTCGCGGCTGCTCGCGGTGCTCGAGGCACTCGATCGCGTGGCCGCTGCGCCGCTCGCGTGGCTCGGCGACCACGTGGCGTTCTGGTTCGAGCGCACGGCGGCGCCGGCGCCCGAGGAGGCGTGATGCCATGAGCGCGGCACCGGACCTCCGACGTTTCCGCGAGGCGTATGCGGCGCACCGCGCCTCGGAGGGCCGCGGCAGCGGCGGCGAGGCGGAGGCGCTGGCGCTGCCGTGGCTGCGCACCGGGCCGCAGCGGCGGCAGTGGGCGGTGCGCGCGCGCACGTTCGAACGGTTCCTCGACGCGGTCGTCGCGGTGCGCGCGCTCGAGGTCTCGCCGCGTCCGCTCCGCGTTCTCGACCTCGGCGCGGGCAACGGCTGGCTCTGCTACCGCCTGGCGCGCCTCGGCCACCGCTGCGTCGCCATCGACCTCCGGGACGATGCGGTGGACGGGCTGCGGGCGGCGGACGCGTACCGAGCCCACCTGCCCGCGATGTTCGGCCGCGTCGCCGCGAGCTTCGAGGCGCTGCCGATCGCGGCTCGCGTCTTCGACATCGCCGTGTTCAACGCGGCGCTGCATTACGCCCTCGACCTGCGCCGCACACTCGAGGAGGCGGCGCGGGTGGTCGTGGCCGGCGGCCGCATCGCGATCCTCGACTCGCCGTTCTATCGCGAGGCCGTGCACGGCGAGGCGATGGTGAGGGAGAAGAGGGCGGAGGCGCGCCTGCGGTTCGGCGCGCGCGCGGACGTGCTCACCGCGCCGCCGTTCATCGAGTACCTCACCGCGGATCGGCTGGAGGAAGCGTCCAGCGGGCTGGGGTTGCGCTGGCGCCGCCGCCGCGTGCGCTACCCGCTCGCCTACGAGTTGAGGCCGCTGATCGCACGGCTGCGCCGGCGGCGCCCGCCCTCGCGCTTCGACCTCTGGGAGGCGACGGTCCCATGATCCTGCTCGTCAACCCGCGGGCCACGCGTCCGAAGAACCGCCGTTTCCCGCTGTCCGTCATGGCGATCGGCGCCGCGCTGCCGGACGGCGTGGCGTGGGAGATCATCGACGGCAACCGGCCGGGCGTGGATCCGTACGAGGATGCGGTCCACTGGATCGAGGCGCGTTCGGGCACCGCCGACCCCGTGCGCGTCGTCGCGATGACGGTGATGCCCGGGCCGCAGCTCGTGAGCGCCGTCCCGCTGGCGCGGCGGCTCAAGCAGCGCTACCCGCGCCTGCCGATCGTGTGGGGCGGTTACTTCCCGAGCCTCTACCCGACGCCGGTGCTGAACGCGCCCTACGTGGACTACGCGGTGCGCGGGCAGGGCGAATTCACGTTCCGCGAATTGCTCGACGTGCTCGACGGCAAGCGCGACCCGCGTACGGTGGCGGGGCTCGCGTTCCGCGCGGAGGACGGCACGCCCGTGATCAATCCGGAGCGCAAGTGGGTAGGCCCGGACGAGCTGCCGCCTCCGCCCTACGAGAAGATCCCGGTGCACGACTATCTGATGCCGGCGTTCCTGGGCCGCCGCTGCGGCGTCTACCAGGCGTCCATCGGCTGCCCGTACGGCTGCAACTTCTGCGGCGTGATCTCTGTCTTCGGCAGCCGCGAGAAGTTCGAGTCGCCGGCCCGCACGGCCGCGCACCTGCGCTGGCTCGTCGAACGGTACGGCATGGACGGCGTGCACTTCTACGACAACAACTTCTTCGTCAAGGAGGACCACGCGCTCGAGCTGTGCGAGCGCATCGAGCCGCTCGGCCTCTCGTGGTGGTGCGAGGCGCGGATCGACGCGCTGCTCCGCTTCCGGGACACGACGTGGCGCCGGATCGCGCGCGCCGGTTTGCGCATGGTCTTCCTCGGCGCGGAGTCCGGCTCGGACGAGGTGCTGCGCCGGATGAACAAGAAGCTGACGACGGCGCAGACGCTCGAGATCGCGGCGCGCACCCGCGAGTACGACATCATCCCGGAGTTCTCGTTCGTGCTCGGCGGCCCGGATGACCCGGAAGGCGAGATCGAGAGCACGCTCGCGTTCATCCGCAAGCTCAAGTCGGTGAACCCCGACATGGAGATGATCCTCTACTTCTACACGCCGACGCCGCAGCGGCGGGGGACGTACGGAGGCGTCGACCCGCTGGCCGGCACGCCGGACACGCTCGAGGAGTGGATCGAGCCGCAGTGGGTCGCGTGGATGACGCACGAGGATCCGGAGACGCCGTGGCTGGACCGCCGGCTCAAGGCGCGGGTCCAGGACTTCGAGTTGGTGCTGAAGAGTCGCTTCCCGTCGCTGCACGACACGAAGACGGCGTGGTGGGGCAAGGAGCTGGCGCGGCTGCTCGCGATCCGGCGCTGGCGTACCGGCCGCTACGAGAATCCGCGGCTGCTGCGCGCGGTGCGGCGCTGGGCGCGCACCCCGGACGACCGGCAGGCGTACGGGCACCTCCGTCCGCCGGCCCGCGGGGCGGCGTGAGAGGCAGGGGACCCCCATGGACAGCGCCGCGCACGGCGGCATCCAGCCGTCACTGTGTCACGATCGTTTCGCCCGCGATGGTCTCCAGCGGCTCGGCCCGGTACATGACGAACGGGCCGTCCACCACGAGGTGCCACAGCACCTCGCGGTCCGGCGAGACCTCGTAGACCTCGATCGGCCCCGTCGAGCCGTTGAGGCCCGGGCTCATGCCGAAGCCGACCAGGGTGTTGCCGCTGGGGAGGCGGCGGGCGGAGGAGACGGCGAAGGCGAAGTTGTCGCGCGCGGGGCGCCACTCCCACACGGTCTGGGCCACGCCATCCGAGATGTCGTACTCCACAGCTCTCGAGTAGCCGCCCAGGTCGTGCCGGTTGTCGAAGAGCAGGATGCGGTTGGGCGCGACCTCGGCCGCCGTGTGCTGACCGGTGAACCGGTCGCCGTCCGCGAAGGGGATCGTGGCGCCTGGACCGCCGAGCCGCCATTCGATGGTGCTCCAATCCGGCGCGATGCTGATGACCTGATTCAACCGACGCAGGCTGAGCAAGATGTTGCCGCGCGGGCCGATGTGCAGCGAGTTGGCGTGGAGCCAGTCGTCGTCGGTGGACCGATCGGTCCGGTCCACGAACGGGTCGAAGAAGTCGTGCGCGCTCCAGCGCTTCACGGCCCGGTTCGTCCCGGGCACCCACTCCCAGATCGCCTCACCCGCGATCGAGCGGCCATCGTACTCGCGCCGGTCGAACGCGATGAACAGCACCGTGTTCTGCGGCGTGGTGATCGCATCGTGGTGCTGGTTGCGGTTCTCCTCGTCCTGCGGCAGCTCGTGGATGACCTCGCCCGCGGGCGTGAGCTCGAGCAGGCCGCGGCCCTTGTCCATCGCGATGAAGTTCCCGTTGGCGCGGCGCGCGATACCGAAGGGCAGGTCCGCCGTGCGGTAGTACCAGACCACGTTGCCGCTCCCGTCCACGGCCACGTACCCGCCGAACATACCGGGCGTGTACAGATGGAGCAGTACGAGGGGGGTGCGGAGCGTGCCGGTGGCTGTGAACGAGATGGCCGCGAGCTCGGCGGGCAGCGGGCCGGTTGTGAACTGACCGGTGAGCGGTGGGCCGGGGCGGCCGTCCGCGGCGATCGGGCGCGCCTCGTACTGGTACGTGCGGCTGGCAATGAGCCGGGCCAGTGGAACCGCGTGCGAGTCGGCGGGCGCAGCGCTCCGGATCCGCAGCCGTGGTGCACCGGCGGTCCAGTACTCGACTTCCACGGCGGCCGGCGTATCGAGCCGCAGGTGCAGCGTGCGGAAGATCGGCCCGCCGGGCTCCAGCACCTGCGCGCTCCGGATGCGCGCGCCGCGCGTTTCGGACTCGAAGGGCGAGTCACACGCCGCGCACAGCGCCAGCAGCGAGAGCGCGATGGCGCCCGCGAGCCTGGTCGGCGCGGCACGCGGCCCGGCCGCGCGCCCGGGCGGGGACACGGGCAGCGGGTTCATGTGAGCATCCCGGTCGAGGTGCCGTAACGTGGACGCATTACAGAAACGTCCGAGGCGTCCCGCGGCGGACAGCTCTGCTCCGGGGCCGCACGCCGCGCGGCAGGCGTCCGATCCTGCGCTCACCGCGCGCGTCCACCTGCTCGGCCGGCTGTCGCACGAGCGCGTGCAGGATGTGCTCCGCGCCGCGGACTTCCTGGTGCTGGGCAGCCACGCCGAGGGCAGCGGCTATGCGGTGATCGAGGCGCTCGCGTGCGGTACGACGCCGCTGGTCCCCGACATCCCGTCGTTCCGCCGGATCACGGGCGGCGGATCGTACGGCGCGCTGTCGCCGCCGGGCGATGCGGCGGCGATGGCGCGCGCGCTCGTGCGTTGGGCCGGCCTCGATCGCGACGCGCTCCGCCGCGCCGCACGCGCGCACTTCGAGCGCGCGCTGTCGTTCGACGCGGGGGGAAGGGAGCTGCGCGAGGCGTATCGCGCGCTCGTCGCCGCCCGGTCAGGAGTGCATGCCGCCGGGGGACGCCTATGAAGGTCGCGCTCATCGTGCCCGGCGGAGTGGACCGCAGCGGCACAGAGCGGGTGATCCCGTGCCTGCTGTGGCTGATCGAGCGGCTCGCGCGTGCGCACGAGGTGCACGTCTTCGCGCTGCAGCAGGAGCCGCGGCGTTCGCGCTATCGACTTCTCGGTGCGGAGGTGCACAACATCGGCGTGCGGCCGCGCCGGACGCGTGCGCTCGCGGCGATCCTGGCGGAGCACCGCCGCGCGCCGTTCGACGTGCTGCACGCCGTCTGGGGGCCGGGCCCGGGCGTGGTCGCCGCTGCCGCGGGCAGGCTCACCGGCCGGCCGGTGGTCACCCACCTCACCGGAGGCGATCTCGTGGCACTGCCGGAGATCGGCTACGGCGCCCGCAGCCGCTGGCAGGGCCGCCTGTGGCTGCGGCTCGCCGTTGCGGGCGCGAGCCGGCTGACGGTGCCGAGCCTCGCCATGCAGCGCGCGGCCGCGGCGCTGCGCGACCTGGGCATCGTGTTCCGGCTGGACATCGTGGGCGAGGACACGCTGGGCGGTGAGGTCCAGCGATTGGCGAGGACGCTGGGCCTCGACGATGTCGTCGTCTTCCACGGGTTCCTGCCGCACCGCGAGCTGCGGGCGCTGGTGGAAGCCGCCCACGTGCTGCTGGTCTCCTCGCGGCACGAGGCGGACCCGATGGTGATGCTGGAGGCCGCCGTGGTTGGCGTGCCGACCGTCGGCACCGCGGTCGGACACATCGGCGACTGGGCGCCCGACGCGGCGATCGTCGTGCCGGTGGGCGATGCCGCAGCGCTCGCGCACGCCACCGCCGCGCTCCTTGCCGATGAGCCGCGCCGGCTGCGGACCGCAGGCGCGGCCCAGGCCCGGGCACTGGCGGAGGACGCGGACTGGACCGCCCGCCGCGTCGTCGAGATCTACCAGGAGCTGACGGATCGGGCGCCGGTGCCGCGCGGCCGGCCCGGGCCGAGGCGCACGGCTCGCGTGCTGTGCGCGGGTCCGGTCCGCTGATCGCGCATCGGGGCCCGCGAGTCAACGTCTCGGCAGCCGTTCAACGGCTGTCGCCGCCGGGAGGCAGCATGGAGCCCTTCCCTCTTCCCGCCCGGGACGCCTACCGCCTCTGGGCCCCGTGCTACGAGGTCGAGAACGCCGTCACCGTGCTCGAGGACCGTGCCGCGCGCGACCTCACGCCGCCGCTCGCGGGCCGTGCGTTGCTCGACGCGGGCTGCGGCACCGGCCGGCGCATCGCGGGCGTGCAGGGCGCGGGCCTCGTCGTCGGCGTGGACCTGGTGCCCGGGATGCTCGCCACGGGTCGCGCACGCCGCCCGGCCGGCCCGCTGCTCGCCGCCGCGGATGTGACCGCACTGCCGCTCAGAGGAGTTTCCTTCGATGTAGTGTGGTGTCGGCTCGTCGCTGGGCACGTGCGTGCGCTGGAGGCCCTGTACCGGGAGCTGGCGCGCGTCGCCCGACCCGGTGCGGCCATCGTGGTCACGGACTTCCATCCGGCCGCCAGCCGCGCGGGTCACCGCCGCACGTTCCGCGATGAGCAGGGCAACGTCTGGGCGGTCGAGCACCACGCGCACGACCCGGAGGACCACGGGCGCGCAGCCGCCGCGGCGGGTCTCGTCCTGGACGCCCGCACCGATGCGGTGGTCGGGCCGGAGGTCCGGCCGTTCTACGAACGCGCGGGCGCGCTCGACCGCTACGAGGCCCAGCGAGGGCTACCGCTGGTGCTCGCGCTGCGGTTCAGGCGATGAGGTACCGGCTCGTGGACGAGGAGGGAACGGCGTGCGTCATCGCCGATGGCCGCATCGCGGCTGCGGAAGCGCCGTGCGCGTTCACGCTCGAGCTGGCCGGCGCACGACTCCGGCCGGGCCTGATCAACGCGCACGAGCACCTGCATCGCAACCACTACCCGCGGCTCGGCGCGCCGCCGTACCCGGACGCGTACGCGTGGGGGCACGACCTGCACGAGCGCTGGGCGCGAGACATCGCCCGTTGCCGCGCGCTCGACCGCAGCAGTGCGCTGCTCTTCGGTGCGCTCAAGACGCTGCTCGGCGGCGCGACGGCGGTGGTGCACCACGACCGGTGGGAGCCCGCGTTCGACGGCGCGTTCCCCGTCCGCGTCGTGCGCACACGCGTCGCCCATTCGCTCCGCTCCGAGCCGGACCTCGCCCGCGCGGCCAGCGGCGAGCCGGAGCTGCGCGACAGGCCGTTGTGCATCCACCTCGCCGAGGGGACCCACGCCGCGGCTGCCGACGAGGTGCGAGAGCTGGCGGAGCGCGGGCTGCTGAACGAACGGCTGCTCGCGGTGCACGTGGTCGGCGCGGACGACGACGGCGTGCGGAGACTGCGCGCGGCGCGAGCCGTCGTCGTGTGGTGCCCCACGTCCAATGCGTTCCTGTTCGGCCGCACGGCGCCCCCCGCTCTGCTCGCAGAGGGCATGGACGTGCTGCTTGGCTCGGATTCGCTGCTGACCGGCGAAGGCACGCTGCTGGACGAGCTGCGCGCCGCGCGGGCGCTCGGGCTGGTCGATGACGCGCGACTCGCCGCCGCCGTGGGCGAGACCGCGGCCCGCCGGCTCGGGCTCGCGCCGCCGTCGCTCGCGCCCGGCGCGGCCGCGGACCTCGTGGCGCTGCGGAGGCCGTTGCTGGAGGCGAGCGCCGCGGACGTGGACCTCGTGGTCGTCGGCGGTGTGCCGCGGCTCGCGGATGAGCGCTACGCGGAGCTGTGCGAACGCTGCGGCGTGGCCACTGAGCCGCTGCGCGTCGGTCACACGACGAAGCTCGTCGCGGCGCCGCTGGCGAGCATCGCGCGTCGGGTGTTCGAGCTCACGCCGGAGTGCGCGCGGATCGTCGAACCGCGGGCGCCGGCTACGTGACGGGCCGATCGCGCCACGAAACGGTGCGGCGCAGGAGCCGGCGCAAGCGCTCGGCGTAGAGCCGGCGCAGGTCGCGGGGGGAGGCGCCGATCCAGAGCGGCCAGAGCATGTAGAGCGCACGCCGCAGGTGCTCGATCGGGCCGCGGGCCCAGATGAGCCGCTCCTCGAGGGAAAGGCGCTCGGGCCGTTGCGCGTCCGCGGGGCGCAGATCGGCGAGCACGCGGATCATGCGGGGTGTGGCGGCGGCGGCGAGCGCGGCGCGCGCGTCCGGGTCCACGGTCCCGGGGGCGAGCCGTTCGGCCAGCTCGAGAGCGGGATAGGCGAAGCGCAGCGCGTCCGCGCGCTGGAGCCAGGCGATCACTTCGGGCCAACGCAGCCGGCCCGCGGCGGCATCCGTGCGCGCAATGTGCACGATCTCGACGAGCCGGAGCAGCGTCAGGTTGTGCAGCCCCTGGGAGGCGTGCACGGCGTGGTACGCCAGGAGCACGGGTTGGGTGAGGGCCCGGGCGGCGGCGTGGAGTTCGGGCCAGGGTCGGGTGACTGCCTCGATCGGGCCGAAGCGGATGGTACGGACGCCGAAGAAGTCGCGGTCGAGGGAGGCGTGCAGGTCGAGGGTGAACGGGTCGTCGGCGTGCAGGAGCGCGAGGGAGCGCAGCTGCGTCGGCGCACCCGGCGGCACCCAGGTGGACTGGCGCGGCCGCGGCTGGCGGCGCTCCAGCGCGTACCCCGCGTCCAGCAGCGCGCGCTCTGCGGTGTCCAGGTCCTCTGGGGGGACGGCGAGGTCGATGTCGGCGGCCGGACGCGTCGCGGGCTCGGGGAAGTACTCGCGCGCGGTGTGCGCGCTCTTGAGGACGGTGACGAGGATCCCGGCGCGGCCGAGCACGTCGAGCGCGCGGGTCAGCTCGGCGTCGAGCCGGCGGGAGCGGCGGCGCGCGTGTTCGAGGTGCAGCGCGAGCACCGCGGCGGCCTCGTCGTCGGCTTCGAGCGCGCCCGTCTCGATGGCGTGGCCGAGGTAGGGGCCGAGCCCGGATGTGTAGGCGGCCACGCTGAGCGCGAGTGCGCCGCCCTCGGGTGTGTCCAGCCGCACGGGCCGCGAGGACGGAGCGAGCAGGGCGGTGGTCGCGCGCTCGATGGCGTGCAGCGCGGCGCGCCAGTCGGCGATCGGCACGTCCGGCCAGACGTAGCCGGGGTGCCCTTGCTGGCGCGCCCAGCGGAAGCTGGCGGCGATGCGCTCGGGCGGCATGTCGAGCGCGTCGAACGGGAGGCGGAGGCCGGTCTGCATCGCAGTCGGTGTGGGGGAGCGTCGGGCGGATGTCCGCCGCCCGGCGCCGACGCACGGCGTGGAAGTATCGGGTGCGTGAGTGCGCCCGTCAAACACGGGGCAGGAGACGATGAAGGTCGGGGTGAACGGCCGCTTCTACGGCGCAGAGTTGAGCGGGGTGCAGCGGTTCGCGCGGGAGACCGCGGCGCGCCTGTTCAGCCGGGTCGACGATGTGGTCCTCTTCCTGCCCGCGGACGTGGCGCCGCCCGAAGGGCTGGATGAGCGCGTGCGCGTGGTGCGCGGCAGGCTGCGCGGCCGTGTCTGGGAGCACGTCGAGTTGCCGTGGCGAGCGCGGGCCGAGCGCTGCGACGTCGTCCTCAACCTGGCCAACGTCGGGCCGGTGTTCGGCGGGCCGCACGTCGTCGTCATTCACGATGTGCTCGCCGTCACGAACCCGGAGTGGTTCTCGCGGAAGTTCGCGACGTGGTACCGGTTCGTGCAGGCGCGGTCGGCACGGCGCGCGGCCCGCGTCGCCACCGTCTCCGACTGGGCGCGGGGCGAGCTCGTGCGCGTGTTCGGGCTCGACCCGGAGCGTGTCGGCATTGCGCTCCAGGGCATCGAGCCGTTCGACCGGCCGGCGAGTGCGGAGGCGATCCGTCTGGCGCGTCGGAGGTGGGCCCTGCCGGACACGTACCTGCTCACCGTGGCCGGCGGCGATCCACGCAAGAACTTGCGCTTCCTGCTGGAGGTGCTGGCGCGCTGGCGCGGCATGCGGGGCGTTGCGCCGCCGCTGATCGTGGTGGGCGGCGAGCGGCAGGCGGTGCACGGCTCCGTGAGCGGCCGTGATGCCGCGGCGGGCGGCTACGGCGAGGCGGAGATCCGCGCGGCGGGCGATGTGCGCTTCCTCGGGCGGGTGAGCGACGAGGACCTGCGCGCGCTCTACACCGCCGCGACGGTCTTCTGCTTCCCGTCACTGGCAGAAGGGTTCGGCCGCCCGCCGCTGGAAGCGATGGCGTGCGGCACGCCCGCCGTCGTCGCTCCTTACGGGCCCGCACGGGAAGTGGTGGAGGGCGCGGCGCTCATCGTGGACCTGCAGCCGACGCGCTGGGTCGAGGCGATCGAGCGGCTGATCGAGTCGCCGGAGGAGCGCCGCGCCCTGGCGGAGGCAGGGCGGCGCCACGCGCTGCGTTTCCGCTGGGATGCGACGGCGGACGCGGTTCTCGCGCTGTGTCGCGAGGTCGCGCTCGGAGGGAGGGGCGAGCCGCCCGTGGTCGTCCCGATGCCGCCGGACGCGTCGGCGCTCGCCGTGGCGGCACGGCCGGAGGCCGCGGACCCGGATGTGGTGCCGCTGGCGTCCGTGCGCGTCGCACGCAGGCGTCTGCACGGCGTCCTGCCGGGGCCCGGGTTCCGGAGAGCGCGATCGGCGCACGACAGCGCCGCGGTGCCCGAGCCGGCAGCGGGCGAGCACGAGGCGCTGGAGGAGGAGTGATGCGCGTCGCGCTCGTGCACGACTGGCTCACCGGCATGCGTGGCGGCGAGCGAGTGCTCGAGGCGCTGATCCGGCTCTGGCCCGATGCGGAGATCTTCACGCTGCTCCACCTGCGCGGCTCGGTCTCGCCCCTGATCGAGGAGCGGCCGATCCACACCTCCTTCATCGACCGGTTGCCGGGCGCGAGCAAGCGGTACCGTAACCTCCTGCCGCTGTTCCCCGCCGCCATCGAGCGCTTCGACCTGCGCGGGTTCGACCTCGTCGTCTCGAGCAGCCACTGCGTGGCCAAGGGCGTGCGGCCCGCGGGCGCGCCGCACCTGTGCTACTGCCACACGCCCATGCGCTACGTGTGGGACCTCTACGACGACTACTTCGGCCGCGGCCGCGCCGCGCTGCCGGTGCGCATGGCGATGCCGCCGATCGCCGCGTGGCTGCGGCGCTGGGACCGCCGCACCGCGAGCCGTGTGGACACCTTCGTCGCGAACTCGGCGTTCATCCGGGAGCGTATCCGCCGTTGCTACGGCCGGGACGCCGTCGTCGTCCACCCGCCCGTGGATGTCGAGCGCCTGCGCCACGACCGACCGCGCGAGGACTTCTACCTGATCGTCTCCGCGCTCGTCCCGTACAAGCGCATCGAACTGGCGATCGCGGCGTTCAACCGGCTGGGCCGCCCGCTGGTGATCGCCGGCAGCGGTCCCGAGTTGGAACGGCTGCGCAGGATGGCGCGACCCAACGTCCGGTTCACGGGCTGGTTGCCCGACGACGAGATCGCCGACCTCTACGAGCGTTGCCGCGCGTTCATCTTCCCCGGCGTCGAGGATTTCGGCATCACGGCGGTCGAGGCCCAGGCCGCCGGCGCGCCCGTCATTGCGTTCGCGGCCGGCGGCGTGCTGGAGACCGTGATCGGCTGGGACGGCAGCAGGGCGGACGCGACCGGCGTCTTCTTCCACGAGCCCACGCCCGAGGCGCTGGCGGAGGCGGTGCTGCGAGCGGACCGGCTGACCTTCGACCCGGCGGCGCTTCGCCGCAACGCCGAGCGCTTCTCGCTCGCCGCGTTCCGTCGAGGCATCCTGGACGCGGTGGCGCGGCTCGTAGGCGTAGAGGCCCGCTGAGCGACAGGCCGGCGCCGGCTGGCCGCGGGCCGGCTCCCTCCCGTAATTTCCGCTCCTGGCTTCGAGCGACACCAGGAGGTACCGATGCTCGTGCTCCGCCGCGCGCTCGGCTGCGGCCTCGCGTTGCTGCTGCTCGCCGCGGGCGCGTCCGCGCAGACCGCCGCCCGCAAGGCGCTCGACCATTCGGACTACGACATCTGGAAGCGTATCGTCGGCGAGGCGCTCTCGGCCGACGGCCGGACCGCTCTCTACGGCCTCGAGTCGGATGGCAGTGACCCCGTGCTGATGGTCCAGCCGCTCACCAGCGAGGCAGAGCCGCTCAGCATCGAGCGGGGGCAGAGCGGCGTGTTCAGCCACGACGGCCGCTTCGTCGTCTTCCGCCTGAGGCCCTCGAAGCAGGCGCTCGATGAGGCGAAGAAGCGCGCGAAGCCGGTCGACATGGCGCGGGATTCGCTGGGCATCCTCGACCTGCGCACCGGCGCGATCACGCGCATCGCGAACGTGCGGGACTTCAAGCTGCCCGAGAAGGCGGGCCGGTGGCTGGCCTACCGGCTCGCGCAGGAGCGGGACAGCGCCCGGGCGGAGCGGGACAGCGCGCAGGCGGGCGGCGCGCAGCCGGCGCAGGCCGGCGAAGCGGACCGGCCGCGCCAGCGCGAGCGGCGGAAGGAGCCGGGCGCGACCCTCGTCGTCCGCGACCTCGAGACCGGCGAGGAGCGGCGCATCGAACACGTGTGCCTGTACGTGTTCTCGCGCGACGGCGCGCGTCTCGCCTACACCGTCTCCGCCCCCGACGGCGAGGGCGATGGCGTCTACGTGCTGGAGCTCGCGTCCGGCCAGACCCGGACGCTCATGGCGGGCGAGGGCGAGTACAAGGGCGTCGTCTTCGACCGGGCGGGCCGGCAGGTGGCGTTCCTCTCCAACCGCGATGACTACGATGCAGAGCAGCCCGCCTACACGCTCTACCACTGGGACGGCCGGAGCGCAGCGGCGCGCGCGGTGGCGGGGGTAGGGACTCGGGGGATCCCCGAGGACTGGTGGGTCAGCGAGCACGGCGCGCTCTCGTTTTCCGAGAACGGCCAGCGGCTCTACTTCGGCACCGCGCCCCGGCCCGTGCCCGAGCCGGAAGACACGATCCCGGAGGACGAGAAGGTCGTCCTGGACGTGTGGCACTGGCAGGACCCGTACATCCAGCCGATGCAGCTCCGGCAACTCGAGCGCGAACGCCGGCGGACCTATCAGGCCGTGGTGCACCTGCGGGACGGCCGCGTCGTGCAGCTCGCCACGCTCGATGTCCCGGAGGTCGTGCTCGCGCGCCGTGGCGATGCAGACGTTGCGCTCGGCCGGTCCAACCTGCCGTATCGCAGGGAGGTCACGTGGGGTCGCAGCGGCAACGACATCTATCTCATCGACGTCCGGACCGGCGCGCGCGAGCGTGTGCTGGAGTACGTCCGCGGCAACGTCTCGATCTCGCCCGAGGGCAAGTACCTCTACTGGTTCGACGGCGAGCAGCGTGCATGGTTCACCATGGACGTGGGCGGTCGCCGCGTCGTCAACGTCTCCGCCGGCATCCCGTACCCGGTGCACGACGAGCTGGACGACACGCCGGATGAGCCCGGTCCTTACGGCAGTGCTGGCTGGACGCGTGGGGACGAGCGCCTCCTCATCTACGACCGGTACGATGTCTGGGCCGTGGATCCGACGGGCCACGCCGCGCCGCGCAACATCACGGACGGCGTCGGGCGGCGCGAGAACATCCGGCTCCGCTACGTGGCCCTGGACCCGGAGGAGGCCGCGATCGACCCCGGCCGCGACCTGCTCCTCGAGGCGTTCCACTACGGAACCAAGGCCAGCGGGTTCTACCGTGATCGCGTGCGCGGCGATGCGCCGCCGGCCCGGCTCGTGATGGAGGACCGCAAGTTCGGCACGCCCCGGCGCGCCGAGAACGCGCCGGTCCTCATGCTCACGCGCGAGAGCTTCCGCGAGTTCCCCGACCTCTACGTGACGGATCCGAGCTTCCGCGAGCTGCGCCGCATCAGCGACGCCAACCCGCAGCAGGCCGAGTACCGCTGGGGCACGGCGGAGTTGTTCGAGTGGCGGTCCGCCCACGGCGAGCCGCTCCAGGGCGTGCTGTACAAGCCGGACGACTTCGATCCCACGCGGAAGTACCCGCTGCTGGTGTACTTCTACGAGCGGCTCTCGCAGAACCTGCACAGCTACGTGCCGCCCGCGGCCCACCGCTCGAGCATCAACATCAGCTTCTACGTGAGCCGCGGCTACCTGGTGTTCACGCCGGACATTCCGTACCGGATCGGCTACCCGGGCGAGAGCGCGCTGAACGCGGTCGTGCCGGGCGTGCTGGCGCTGATCGATGAGGGCTTCGTGGACCCGAAGCGCATCGGCGTGCAGGGCCACAGTTGGGGCGGGTACCAGGTCGCGTACCTGATCACCAGGACCAACCTCTTCGCCGCCGCGGAAGCCGGCGCGCCCGTGGCCAACATGATCAGCGCCTACGGCGGGATCCGTTGGGGCACGGGCATGAGCCGCATGTTCCAGTACGAGCAGACCCAGAGCCGCATCGGCGGAACGCTGTGGGAGCGGCCGCTGCAGTTCGTGGAGAACTCGCCGATCTTCTGGGCCGACAAGGTCGAGACGCCGCTGCTGATGATGCACAACGACCAGGACGGCGCCGTGCCGTGGTACCAGGGGATCGAGTTCTACATGGCGCTGCGCCGCCTCGGCAAGCCGGTCTGGCTGATCAACTACAACGGCGAGGACCACGGGCTGACGAAGGAGCACAACCGGCGGGACTGGGCGATCCGCATGCAGCAGTTCTTCGACCACTTCCTGATGGATGCGCCGCCGCCCGTGTGGCTCGCGGAGGGAATCCCCGCCACCGAGAAGGGTCGGACGTTGGGGCTGGAGCTGGTGACGGAGGCGGCGCCGGTGGCGCAGATGCAGGATGGGGGAGGGGCCTGACGTCCGGGGGCGGGCCGTGCGCCACCGCGGTCGGCCCGGCCCCGACCCGACAGGGCAGTGGTCGGGAACCGCGGGCGGAGGTAGGACTCCTCGCCCTCAGTCCTCCGTGCGGGGCTGCGTCCGGTGCTCCGTCCCGTCGTAGCTCAACACCACGGGCTCGTCATCCACGTAGGTCTCGAGGTGCACGGGCCGCTTCCAGAGCGCTTGCACGTTCTCCAGCGTCTCCAATGCGTAGTCCAGCTTGAGCGGGACGCCCTCGTACCGGTGGTGCAGCACCAGCTCGCCGCGGTTGAGGAAGTTCCCGTCCCGGACCTCGATCCAGGGCTGACCGAAGTTGGTCAGCATGAAGAGCAGCTTCTCCTTCACCGCCTTGAAGTCCCGGTCGCTGATCACGTATTGGCCGGTCATGGCGTTGTACTCGTACGTGAACAGGCCGTGCTCGCGGACGAAGTCGGGCGTCAGGAACTCGTCGATGAAGGTCACGTCGTTGTAGTGGCGCCGCACCTCGAAGATCTTCTCCCGCCCCTTCATCTCGCCGGTGTCCCAGTTCTTCTTCAGGTGGTAGTCGTCACAGGCCTCCCAGTCGGGGCCGTAGCGCCCTTTGTTCCAGCGCATCTCGATGTCGCGCCACAGCTCGAGCCCCAGCTTGTACGGGTTCAGCCGGCCGGGGTACGGCGCCATGGTGCCGGCGTGGTGGTCCGCGTAGTCCACCAGCTCGGAGGGGTCGAGCGACTTCTCGGTCATGATCTTCGAGTGCCAGTACGACGCCCAGCCCTCGTTCATGATCTTGGTCCGGCCCTGGGGCGCGAAGTAGTAGGCCTCCTCACGGACGATGCCCAGGACGTCCCGCTCCCAGTTCTTGAGCGGCGCGTGCTCCAGGAGGAAGAGCATCACGTCCTTCTCGGGCCGGGGCGGGAAGTGCTCCTCCTGCCGCTGCAGCTCCTCGAGTCGCTTCCGCTCCGCTTCGAGCACCTCGCGCGGGTTGATGTACTCGTCCATATACGGCTTGGCGCGGAGCTTCTTGGGCTCGATGCGCTGCGGCTCCTCTTCCGGGGCAGGCGGCTCCCAGCGCTTGCGCTTGATGTGTGGCGCGTTGTAGTCGATCAGGTTGTCCAGCGAGAGGCAGCGGTCCAGGAACCGCTCGACTTCGTCCTCGCCGTACAGCTCCATGTAGCGGCGGACGCGGGTGGCGTGGTTCGCCATCTCGTCCACCATCTTCCGGTTCGTGTGGGCGAAGGAGAAGTTGTTCTTGAAGAAGTCGGCGTGCCCGCACACGTGGGCCATGACCAGCTTCTGGTCCACGAGGTGGTTGGCCGCCAGCAGGTACGCGTACGTCGGGTCGTTGTTGATGACCATCTCGTAGATCTTCGAGAGGCCGTACGCGTAGGAGCGGGACAGCTCGACGTACTCCATGCCGAAGCGCCAGTGGGGGTAGCGCGCCGGATAGCCGCCGTACGCGGCGACCTCGTTGATCTCCTCCCAATCCAGCACTTCGTAGACGATCTCGAAGAAGTCGAGGCCGTACTCGCGCGCGTATTCCTCGGTGCGCAGCTGGAGTTCGCGGAGCTCGGGGGTGAGTGGGTGGGGCATGATCGTCTGTCCTTCTCCAGGGTACCGGCCAGGGCCGCTGCGCGGGTTCCGTGGCGGGGGAGCCGCCGCCGGGCTGCGGCCGGCCCACAGCCCGTCCGGGCTCCGGGGCTTCGGCTCGGGGCTCCGTCGCTCAGCGTCCCTTGCCCAAGAAGTCCTTTATGGACTTGAGGATCGCATCGCGATCCGCGATCTGCGACAGCACCAGGTTGTCCGCCTGGACGTTCCGTTCCAGCGCGTGCAGGAACTGGCCGCTGCCGTAGCGGCTCTCGACCTGGCCGTAGCCGAACAGGTTGCACACCGGCAGCAGGCGTTCCCGCAGCAGGGCGAAGCACTTCTCGTCGTCCCCGCCACCCCAGTTGTCGCCATCCGAGAAGTGGAACATGTAGATGTTCCACGCATCCGCAGGGTAGTCCTGCTCGACGATCTCGGCCGCGAGCTGGTAGGCGCTCGAGATGCGCGTGCCGCCGGACTCGCGCGTCGTGTAGAACGTCTCCCGGTCGACCTCGCGGGCAACGGCGTCGTGGATGATGTAGCGCGTCTGCAGGCCGTCGTAGTGGGCGCGGATCCAGGTGTCGATCCAGAACGACTCGATGCGGACGATCTCCTTCTGTTCGTTGCCCATCGAGCCGGAGACGTCCATCATGTAGATGATCACCGCGTTCGCCACCGGCTCCGGCTCCACCTTCCAGGAGCGATAGCGCATGTCGTCGCGCACCGGGATGACCAGTGGGCGCGCCGGGTTGTACGTGCCTGCGGCGATCTCGCGGCGCAGCGCCTCCTTGTACGTCCGCTTGAAGGAGCGCAGGCTCTCCGGCCCGGCGCGCTTGATGCCGCTGTAGCGGTTGCGCGCCACGGTGAGCGACTGGGCTCCCTTGGGCTGGATACGTGGCAGCTCCAGCTCTTCGCCCATCAGCTCGGCGAGCTCCTGGATGGTGAGCTCGACCTCGCGGATGTGGTAGCCCGGCGCATCGCCCGCCTCGCCGGCGCCATCCACGTCGCCGTCGGAGCCGAGCGGCGTGCCGGGTTCGCCGGCCCCCTGGCCGACGCCGCCCAGGTCACGACGGCCGTAACGGAAGCGGGGCAGCTCGATCTGCGGCACGGGGATCGAGACCAGTTCCTTGCCCTGCCGCCCGATGAGCTCGCCGCGGGTGATGTGCCGCTTGAGGTCCTGCTTGATCTTGCCGCGGACGATCTCCTCGAACCGCCGGCGATCGCGCTCGATACGCCTGACCATACCGCCTCAACGACTGTGCCGGCGTCGACGGTGACGCCGGCCATGGTTGCTGCTCGTCGCCCCGCCCGTCGTCGCCCGGGGCCGGGGCAAGGCCTCGCTCCGCCGCCCCGCAGGCCAGGGCGAGGGCGTCGCCTTGCTCGCCCTGCAAGTTCCGTCGCCCGCGGTTCCGCCCGCCGCTCCCGCGCCGTAGCCCGGGGGACAGGGCCAGGGCAGGGCGGACGTCCTCCCCTCGGCCCGGAGGGCCGCAAATGGCGGCTGTCGGCCGCTACTTGCGGCCCTCCCTCACATCGCCTCGCGCGAAGATGCTCGCGACGAAGTTCAGCACGTCCGTCGCGCACACGTCGCAGTAGCCGTACTGGTTGATGAGCCGGCTCTTCACGATGTCGATCTTCTCCTGGGCCTCCTTGTCCAGCACGCTGGAGACCAGGCTCGTCAACTTGATGGAGTCCTTCTGGTCCTCGAACAACTTCAGCTCGAGGGCCTTCTGGAGCCGCGCGTTGGTGTCGTAACGGAACTTCTTGCCGTCAACCGCCAGCGCGCCGATGTAGTTCATGATCTCTCGGCGGAAGTCGTCCTTGCGGCTCTCCGGGATGTCGATCTTCTCCTCGATCGACCGCATCAGCCGCTCGTCCGGCTCCTCGTACTCGCCCGTGTACTTGTTCCGGACCTTCTCACGCTGCGTGTACGCCTTCACGTTGTCGATGTAGTTGGCGCACAGCCGCTGCAGCGCCTCCTCGTCGCCGGAGATCGCGCGCTGGACCTCGTTCTTCACGATGTCCTCGTACTCCTCCCGCACCACCGCCAGGAGCTCGCGGTACTTCTCCCGCTGCTCCTCGCTCGTGATCAGCGAGTGGTGCCGCAGCCCGCTCTCCAGTTCCTTCAACACCATGAACGGGTTGACGCACGTCTCCTCGATGTCCGCGACGAGACAGTTGGACAGCTTGTCCTGGATGTAGCGCGGGCTGATGCCCTCCAGGCCCTCCCGCTCGGCCTCCTTGCGCAGTTCCTTGACGTTGTCCTCCGTGAAGCCCGGCAGCGTCTTGCCGTTGTACAGCTTCAGCTTCTGGAGGCGCGTGAGGTTCACCTTCTTGGGTTCCTCGAGCCGCGTCAGCACCGCCCACATCGCCGCCATCTCGATCGTGTGCGGCGCGATGTGCTTACCCTTGATCCGCCGGTTGTTGAAGTCGCGCTCGTAGACCTTGATCTCCTCGTCCAGCTTGGTGATGTACGGAATGTCGATCTTGACGGTTCGGTCCCGGAGCGCCTCCATGAACTCGTTGTTCTGGAGCCGCCGGTACTCCGGCTCGTTCGTGTGGGCGATGATGACCTCGTCGATGTCCGTCTGCGCAAACTTCTTCGGCTTGATCTTGTGCTCCTGCGAGGCGCCCAGCAGGTCGTACAGGAAGGCGACGTCCAGCTTCAGCACCTCGATGAACTCGATCATCCCGCGGTTCGCGACGTTGAACTCGCCGTCGAAGTTGAACGCCCGCGGGTCGGAATCCGAGCCGTAGATGGCGATCTTCCGGTAGTTGATGTCGCCGGTCAGCTCGGTCGAGTCCTGGTTCTTCTCGTCCTTGGGCTGGAACGTGCCGATGCCGACGCGATCACGCTCGGAGATCAGGATCCGGCGCACGCGGACGTGGTCGATGACCCGGGTCCAGTCCCCGTCGTACTTCAGCATGAGCTGGTTGTAGATGTGCCGGCACGCCGGGCAGAGGTCGCCTTCCACCCGGATGCGACGGTCGTCCGCCAGCCTTGCGTTGATCTCGTCGAGGAACGCGTCCCGGTACTCCTCCGGGATGAGGTGGAGCGGCTCCTCGTGCATCGGGCACGGCATCACGTCCACCGTGGACTGCGCCGGCGCCATCTCCGGTGGAACGCCCAGCGCGGCCAGCCCCTCGCCGACCCAGGAGAAGGAATAGAGCGCGCCCTCCGGCGTGCGGGAGTAGTGCTCCAGCCCCTTTTTCAGCAACCGGCAGATCGTGCTCTTCGCCGATCCGACCGGGCCGTGCAGCAGCAGCACGCGGCGCTCCGGACCGTAGCCCATCGCGGCTGCCTTGAGGACTTGAACGAACTTCATGAGCGGGATGTCAAGCCCGAAGATCGCGTCACGCCCGCCGCCGAAGGGGTCGTCGAAGAAGTTGTAGTGGATGATCTCCTTCTTGTACTCCGTGTACTTCCGGGTACCGAAGGAGACGATCATGTCGTACATCCGCTGGAACGCGTTGCGCGCGATCTGCGGCGACTCCTGCACCATCTGGAGGTAGTCCTGGAAGGAGCCTTCCCAGTGCAGGTCCTGGTACAGGCTTTGGTCCTGGCGCTCGCGGATGTGCTGGATGATGTCGAGGACGGGCGTGGACATACTGCTCAACTCCTTCAGGGGGCTGGAACCAGCGCGGAGCGGGTCGTTGCGAGTTACCCGGTGTAATGGGCCGGGTTCCCGGTATCGCAGTCGTTCAGTTGACCTCCGAACGCATACGGAAGCGGTCCGCAACCTGGCGCAGCAGCCGGTTGATCGGATCGCCCTGCGTCGGGAAGAGGTAGCGGTCGGAGATGTGGTTCAGCGCGACCCGCAGTGCGGGGAAGCTACGCGAGCACGCCCGGTAGAGCTCATCGAGGCCGTAGCTCTCGGCGTCGGCCGTATCCGCGGCGAGCGCGTAGCCTGTCGCGCCCATCTCCTCGTAGTATTCGATCCCGGGCGCGCCGCGCCGATGCACGCGCGCCATGATGTAATCCGGGAAGAGGCCGCTCAGCCACAGCGCCCGGTTGCCCAGGTGGACCCGGAGCAAGAACGCGCGGCGTCCGCTCGCGGAGCCGAGCGCTTGCACGATGTCCGCCAGATAGGTGTACTGCTCATCGCTGGCCGCATCGATCCGCTGAGCCCGGTCGCCACGCCCGAACTCGAGCAGCAGCGAGGCCAGGTAGTCGGCGATCATGCGGTCCTGGATGCCGTTCTCCAGCAGCGCGTGCCGCACGAGCACGTAGAACACGAGGCGCGGCGGCGCGCCCTCGATGCCGCCGGAGGTGAGAACGGCGTTGAGCGTACGGGGGTCGTCGAGCAGGGCGTCGAAGCCTTCCTCGCGCAGACGGTCCTCCGCCCGTTCCCGGGCCTTGCTGTCACCGGCAGCGAGGAGCCCGAGGACGAACGACGCTTCGGCGCGGCCGAACGAAGCGCGAACGTTCGGCAGGATCATGGGTCCCTCCTTCGGGTCGCGTCCGTCCGCGATCCCGATGCGCGAAGTGCGGCTTGCTCCGCCGCAGCCTCGCGTCTAACTTCGCTGGAGCACCGTGTCTCCAAAGCTCCAGCCGCATTGCATCCGCCGTGCCCGCTCGGCGGATACCGCAAATACATCAGCGGTAGGGGCCTCACCGGGCTCCCTACGCGCAACCGCCCATGGGGTGTCCAGGGTTTTGGATGAAAAACAACCGGGCTGGTGGACTGCGGTGCGGCGCCGGTCCTTGGGCAGGTGCCCTTCGGCCGCGTGGGGTGCGGTGAGGGAGCGGGACCAGCGGACCGCGTCAATCACAGCTTAGCGGCACGCTGCGGGAATGTCAAGTCAGGCAGGGGTTTAGCTGTACCTTCGATGTTGCGACGTCGCACCCTCGAACGCCGCCTCTTCGGGTGGCTGCTCGCCTTCGCACTCACGCCGGCGCTGCTCGTCCTCGCGCTCGCCACCTGGATATGGACCGGCTCCCTGGACCGCGTCTCTGCACTGGGCCCGTGGACGACGGTGGCGGAATCCGGGCGCATCGTGCTGGAGGCGGCGCAGAACGCGGCGGCCCGGGACTCGGCGCTGGCGGCGGCGCTCGAGCAGCACCGCGACCACCTCTCTGCCTCCCTCATGCTCGCGCACCGCTGGGCGTTCCTGACCCATCGCCTGGCCGGTGCGCTGCCGTTCCTCGCGCTCGTGCTCGCCGTGGTGCTCGCGGCTCTCGCCCTCGCCGGCGCGCGCAAGCTGGCGCGGGACCTGGCGCGCCCCATCCGTGAGCTGGTGGAGTGGACGGAGCGGCTGGCCCGCGAGGAGCCGCTCCCGCCGCGCCGGCCGGACGAGCCGCTCGCCGTGCGCGAGGTCCAGGCGTTGCGTGACGCGCTGCGTAGCGCGTCCGAGCAGCTCGCCGCCGCGCGGCGTCGCGCGCTGGAGGCGGAGCGTGTCCGCGCATGGGGAGAGCTCGCACGTCGGGTCGCGCACGAGATGAAGAACCCGCTCACGCCGCTACGCCTCGCCGCCCACCGTCTGTCCCTCGCCCTGCCGGACGAGGGCGAGGTGCGGGAGAACCTGCGGGTGATCGAAGAGGAGACCGAGCGGCTGGAGGAGATGGCGCGCCAGTTCGCGGCCCTCGGCCGGCCGCCCGCCGGGCCCACCAGCCCGGTGGACCTGCGCGAGCTTCTGGCCAACCTGCTGGCGACCGATGTGCCGCCGGGCATCGAGACGCGGCTCTCGGCGCCGCCGGAGCTGCCGCTCGTGGAAGGGCACTACGACGCGCTGCTGCGCGCGTTCCGCAACCTCATCCGCAACGCGGTCGAGGCGCTGGAGACGACGGACGGCGAGCGACGCATCGAGGTCGAACTGACCTCCACGGCCCCCGCCGCGCGCCACGACGGCGCCACGGGAGGGGGCTGGATCGAGGTCGTCATCGCGGACACCGGGCCCGGCATGCCGCCCGGCGCGGAGGAGCGCGTCTTCGAGCCCGACTTCACCACGCGGTCCCGCGGCACGGGCCTCGGCCTGCCCATCGTCCGCCAGATCGCGCGTGCCCACGGCGGCGAGGTGAGCGCCGCCAACCGCCCGGAAGGCGGCGCGCGGTTCGTCGTCCGCATCCCCGCGGCCGCCCTACCCGCAGCCGTGCCGTCATGACCTCGGCGCCACCCTGCGCGCGCTGGCCCAACGGTTCCCATGCACGAGGCGCGGTGCGGCTCCGGAGGCCGCACGGCCCCGGCACGCCCTCCGTGGCCCGGACCCCGGCCGCTCGCCGGGACGTAAAACAACCGAACGAGCCGGCCCGCCCGCGGCGCGGGCGTCCGGCTCTCGCCTTTCGTCCACGGGGATCGCCATGAGACTCCGTACCACCACCACTCTGATCGCCGTTGCAGCGAGCCTCGCCGCCACGGCCTGCGCCGTGCGGCTCGGCGGCCCCAAGCCGCTCACCTACCGCACACTGGCCATCGCCGCGGAAGAAGGCGAGGCGCCCGCCGCCGTCGCGCAGCGCATCCGCGCGGCGGCCGCGGACTACGTGCTGATCTCCGCGCCGGCGGACAGCGCCTGGTTCGCCGAGGTCGCGAGCCTCGCGCGCCTCACGCTCAGCGGGCCCGGCAACGCCGGCAGTGTCTCGCTCGCGTTCCTGGGCAGCGAGCCGCTGGGAGACACGACCATCGCCCTGCCGGTGGCCGACGGCCGGCCCCTCATCGTGCACGACGCGCTGTACAAGCTCGACAGCTATCGCTACCTCGACCTGCTGGCCGTGCGCGTCGAGCCCGGCACGCCGGTGCGGCCCGCCGTGCGTGCCCTGACCAGCTACATTGCGACGGACGTGATGTCCAACGCCGCCGTCGCGATGGCCATCGATGCGCCGGACGCCGAGGCTGGCGACAGCATTGCCACGCTGCTGCGGCCGCTGTTCTCCGATGCGCGCGTGTGCTTGCCACGCAGCGGGAACGGAGAGCGCGCGCGTACACGCGTACGTGTGCACCTGTTCCACGGGCCGGAGGCCAGGATCGGCTGTGAGGGCGCCAGCATCATCGAAGAGGAGAGCGGCGTTCCGGCGCTCGTGGCACGGCTGATCGTCAACCGCTGAGTCCCCGGCATGGCCGAGATCCTCGTGGTGGACGACGAGGCGAACATCCGCCGCATGCTGGCGCGCCTCCTCGAGGCGGAGGGGCACCGCGTGCGCGAGGCGGCGGATGGCGCCGGCGCGTTCGAGGCGGTGGCCGCCGCAGAGCCCGAGGTCGTGCTGCTCGACCTCGCGCTCCCCGGCGCCGATGGCATTGCAGTGCTCGAGACGCTCCGCGAGAGACACCCGGACCTGCCCATCGTGATGATGAGCGGCCGGGCGACGCTGAGCGACGCCGTCCGCGCCACCAAGCTCGGCGCGTTCCACTTCCTGGAGAAGCCGCTCTCGCCCGAGGCGGTGCTCCTCGCCTTGCAGGGCGCGATCGAGCTGCGCCGCGCCCGCGAGCTGTCCCGCACGCTCGCCGCCGAGCTCGGCACCGGCGACCGGCTGGTCGGCTCGAGCCCCGCCATGCAGCGGGTGCGCGAACTCATCCAGCGCGCCGCGCCGACGGACGCACGCGTGTTGATCACAGGGGAGAGCGGCACGGGCAAGGAGCTGGCCGCCGCGGCGCTGCACGCGCTGTCCCCACGTGCCGCCGGGCCGTTCATCCGGGTGAACAGCGCGGCGATCCCGCGGGATCTCATCGAATCCGAGATGTTCGGCCACGAGAAGGGCGCGTTCACCGGCGCGACGGAGCGGCGCCGCGGCCGCTTCGAGCTCGCGCACGGCGGCACGCTCTTCCTGGACGAGGTCGCCGAACTCCGACCCGAAGCGCAGGCGAAGCTGCTGCGGGTGATCGAGAGCGGCGAGATCGAGCGGGTGGGCGGCCAGGAGCCGATCCCGGTGGATGTCCGCATCATCGCCGCCACCAACCGCGATCTGCGGGAGGAGATGGCCGCGGGCCGCTTCCGGGACGACCTGTTCTTCCGGCTGAACGTTGTGCCGATCCACATGCCGCCGTTGCGCGAGCGGCCGGAGGACATCCCCGAGCTCGCGGCGCATTTCATGGCGCGGCTGCGGGTGCGCCACGGCCTCACGCCCCCGGTGCTCTTGCCGGAGGCGCTCGAGCTCATGCAGGGCTACGCCTGGCCCGGCAACGTCCGCGAGCTCGCCAACATCTGCGAGCGGCTCGCCATCCTCTTCCCGGGCGGCGCCGTCGGCGCCCGGGAGCTCGAGCAGGTGCTGCCGGAGGCCGCCGCGTCCCGGAACGTCCGGGCCGCAGCATGGGACGGCCCGGATGCATCCGAGCCGATGGACCTCAGCAGCCGGATCGACGCGTTCGAGCGCCGTCTCATCCTGGAGGCGCTCGAGGCCGCCAACGGCAGCGTCGCGGAGGCCGCGCGCCGTCTGCGTACGGACCGGCCCAACCTCTACCGTCGCATGAAGCGGCTGGGGATCGAACGATGAGCGTTCAGGTGTCCGCTCGACCGCTCGCCGCGCTCGTCGCGGCACTGCTCGCCGCCGCGCCGCTCGCCGCACAGCCGGGGGGCGGAGCGGAGCCCGTGCTCACCGCAGAGGCCGCCGACGCGGTGCTGGCGCTGTACAACCGCGCGACCACCGTGCGTCTCCACGGCGAGTCCATCCTGCCGGCGGGCACGGAGCTGAACGGCGACCTCGGCGTGCTCGATGGGCCGCTCGTCCTCGCGGGCCGGGTGCTCGGCAACGTCGTCGTCATCAACGGCGACCTCCGTTTCGAGCCGGGCGCCGAGGTGGGCGGCGACGTGATCGTGGTCGGTGGGATCGCGCACGGGCTCGCCCACGCTCGCGTGCACGGCACCACGACCGTCTACCGCGAGCCGCTGCGTTACCGCCGCGACGGCGACCTGCTCGTCCGGGTGCCCGCGCCGGAGAAGGCGTCCGGCTTCTCCGCGGGCCGCGACTTCCGCTTCGGCCGCACCGACCTCACGCTCGCCGTGCGCGGTGCGTACAACCGCGTCGAAGGCCTGCCCATCGCGGCCGGCGCGCGCATCGAGCTGGGGCGGTCCAACCCCACGCTGTTCGAGGCGGTCGGCATCTACCGAACGGAGTCCGGGTTACGGGTGCGCGACCGCGACCTCGGCTACGGGCTCCGCATCGAGCAGCACGTAGGCGGGCACCGCGCCGTCCGGCTCGGCCTGGCGCTCCGCTCCGAGGTGCGGCCCATCGAGGAGCACGGTCTCTCGGATCGGGAGAGCTCCCTCGCCGCCTTCGTGCTGCACCGCGACTTCCGCGACTACTACGAGCGTTCCGGCCGCGCGGCGTACGTGCGCGTTGCGCCGCGGGGCGGGCCGTTCAAGGCGATGCTCGAGCTGCGCGACGAGAGGCACACCTCGATGCCGGCGGGGAAGCCGTGGTCCCTGATCGACAACGGCCGCCCGTGGCGGTTCCAGCCCATCGTCGCCGAGGGCGACCTCACGAGCATCGCCGCGCAGGCGACGTACGACACGCGCAACGAGGTGCTCGAGCCTTCGGCCGGCTGGTACATCTCTGCCGAGGTCGAGAGCGGCATCGGCGGCGCGCTGGTGAGCCGCGTGTCCATGGATACGGTCACCGGGCAACCGGTCCTCGACCGCCGCGCCGCGGACCACCGCTTCCACACCGCGCTGTTCGACGTGCGGCGCTACGCGCGCACCGGCCCCGGCTCGCGTCTGGCGATCCGCGCCCTGGTGGCGGGGTCGCTCGACGGCGGCCCGCTTCCGCCGCAGCGCCAGCACGCGCTCGGCGGCGAGGGCTCGTTGCCGGGCTACGGGCCGTTCCAGTTCGACTGCGGCGCGCGCCGGAACCGGGTCAACATCCTCGAGGACGACGTCCTGGTCGAGACGGAGTTCTACCCCTACTACGGCTGCGACCGCATGGCGCTCGTCCAGCTGGAGTACCAGGTGCGCCTGCCGCTGCCGCACGACCTCGGCCGTCGCGTCTCGGGTGTGGACCTGGGCCCGCCGCCGTCGTGGGTCATCTTCTTCGACGCGGGCCGGGCGTGGAACGAAGCGGATGCCCGCAACGGGCGCGGCGCCGGTCAGGACGACTTCGCCGCGGACGCCGGCTTCGGCCTGCGGCTCGGCCGCCTCGGGCTGTACTGGGCCGTGCCGCTCAGCGGCGGGGCCGAAGGCGTGAACTTCTTCGTGCGCGTGGGCCCACGACTTTGATCGCGCTGCTCCTGGCCTGGATGACGGCCCTCGCCACCGCGCCGGCAGGGCCTCAGCAGCAGCCGCCGCTCGCGCTGACCGCGAACGCAAGCGCCGGTTACAGGCCCGTGCTGCGCCTCGGCCCGGTGCTCGGCGACCCCGCCCTCGAGGAGGCCGTCCGCTCCGGCCTGCCGATCCGGCTCCGCTTCCGCGTCGAGCTCTGGCGTGACGGCTTCTTCGACGACCTGGTCGCCACGGATTCCTGGGTTTCCGTCGTCGGCTACGAGCCGCTCGAGCAGCGCTTCTTCGTCCGCACGCGGGCGAGCCCCGAGGCGGTGCGCTGGTTCTCTTCCTTCGCGGCGGCCCGCACCGCGGTCGAGGGCCTCTACCGGCCCGAGGTGCGCCCCTCCCGGCCGGGGCGCTACTACTACATCGCGACCGTCGAGGTCGAGACGCTCTCGGTCTCCGACCTGGCCGAGCTCCAGCAGTGGCTGCGGGGCGAGGTCAGGCCCGCCGTGAGCGGCGACGGCTCGCTGCCCGGCGCCCTCGGCGAAGGCGCCAAGCGCCTCCTCGTCCGGGTGCTGGGCCTCCCCGCCCGGCGCTACGAGGCGCGGACGGAGAAGTTCAGGGTGCCGGGCTAGCCGGCCCCCCTGTCCCCGGCCCGGCTCGCGCCCTACCTTCCACACAGGATGTTTCGCCTCGGGTGGAGCCGTCCGTCATGAGCGACAGTTTCCGCTTCTCCCCGCGACCGAACCGCGCCCACGAGATCGCCTGGCGTCCGTGGGGCCGCGAGGCGTTCGAGGAGGCCGCGCGTCGGGACCGGCCCGTGCTGCTGAACCTCACGGCCGTGTGGTGCCACTGGTGCCACGTGATGGACGAGACGACGTACTCGGACCCCGAGATCATCGACCTGGTCAACCGCGAGCTGGTGCCGGTCCGTGTGGATGCGGACCGCTACCCGCACGTCCAGGACCGCTACATCGCCGGTGGCTGGCCGACCAACGCCTTCCTGACGCCGACGGGCGAGGTGCTGTGGGCGGGGACGTACGTGCCGCCGGACCAGTTCCGCGCCGTCGCGGGCGGGGTGCTGGCGGCGTGGCGGGGCCGCCGCGCCGAGCTGCAGGCGGAGATCGAGCGGCGGCGCAAGGCGCTGGAGGCCGCGCGCTCGCGGCACCGCCCGCTCGGGCTGGTGCGGCGCGAGGCGGCGGACGACGTGCTCACGGCGATCCAGGAGGCGTTCGACCCGCGCAACGGCGGGTTCGGCAGCGCACCGAAGTTCCCGAACGCGGATGCCGTCGAGCTGCTGTTCGTGCACGCGGCGCGAGGCGGCGGCGATCCGTGGCGGTACATGGCGCAGCACACCCTGGACGGGATGTTGGCCGGCGAGCTCGAGGACCGCATCGAGGGCGGCTTCTTCCGCTACGCGACCGCGTCCGACTGGACGAAGCCGCACTACGAGAAGATGCTCGAGGGCAACGCCGCTCTGTTGGGGGTGTACGCGCTCGGCGCGCACCTCATGGGGCGGCGGGACTGGCGCGCGGCCGCGGAGCGCATCGTCGCGTGGGCGGAGGCCACCCTCCGCCGGCCGGACGGCCTCTGGGGCGGCAGCCAGGACGCCGATGAGGAGTACTACCACCTGGATGCGGACGGTCGGCGCGGCCGCGCGGCGCCGTACGTGGACCCGTTCTCGTACACGAACTGGACCGCACGCTGGATCCGTGCGCTGGCCTCGGCGGGCGGCCACCTGGGCCGCGAGGACTGGATCGCCCGCGCCGCGCAGGCGCTGGAGACGCTGCTGACCAAGGCCGCCGCGGAGGATGGACTCTTCTACCACGTGCTCCCGGCGGACGACGGCGATCCGGAGGTGCACGGGCTCCTCGCCGACGCGCTCGAGGCCGCGGCCGCCTGCATCGCGGTGGCGCAGGCCACGGGCCGCGGCGAGTTCCTCGACCGCGCGCGCGACATCGTCAGCGCCATGCAGCGCTCGCTCTGGGTCGAAGACGGCGGCTTCATGGACCACGTCGCCACGGGAGACGAGCCCGGCGCGCTCCGCTACCGCGACCGGCCGTTCGAGCCCAACGCCCTCGCCGCGCGTGTGCTCCTCGACCTCGCCCACGTCACGGGCGAGCGGAGCTACCGCGCGCTCGCGGAGCGCATCCTCGCCCTGCTCTCGCCGCTCGCGGGACGCTACGGCGTGAGCGGCGCGGTCTTCGCGCTCGCCGTGGAGGAGTTCTTCGAGCCGCCGCTCCGCGTCGTCGTCGTCGGGCCGGTCGCGGAGACGGCAGAGCTGCGCGCCGCCGCGCTGGCGCTGCCGCAGCCGGACCGCCGCGTCTGGACGCTCGAGAAGGGCGGCCGCATCGGACCGCTCACGTTCCCCGCGACCGATGAGCCGGCGGCGTACGTGTGCGGCGCACGGAGTTGCTCGCCGCCGATCCACGACGGCGCGCGTCTCGCCGATGCGGTGCAGTCCATCCGCTGAGGGGGCGCCACCGGAACGGGAGGCCCATGCTCGACGTTGAGGGAAGGAAGATCGCGGCCGAGCTGCGCGAGGTGTTCGCCCGCGGCGTCGATGCGCCGCTGGACGATGCCACCTTCGACGCGCTCGCGCGCCGCGTGTTCGCATACCAATTCGAACGCAACGAGCCGTACGCGGCGTACTGCCGCCGTCGCGGCGTGACGCCCGAGGATGTGGACCACTGGACGCGCATCCCCGCGGTGCCCACGGCCGCGTTCAAGCACCTGACGCTGGTCTGCGGCCCCCTGGAGGAGGCGGAGGCCGTCTTCCGCACCAGCGGCACGACGCTCGGGCCCGAGCAGCGAGGCAGCCACTACATGCTCGACCTCACCCTCTACCACGCCTCGCTGGTGCCCAACTTCGCCGCGTACGTACTGCCGGACGGCGCAGAGCTGCCGATGCTCGCGCTGGTCCCGCCGGCGAAGCAGGTCCCGGATTCCTCGCTCATCCACATGATCGACGTGGTGATGGACCGGCTCGGCGCGGACGGCAGCGGCTACTTCGTCGACCCGGCCGCCGGCATCCTCGAGGACGAACTGGATCGTGCACTGGTCGGGTTCATCGAACAGGGCACGCCCGTCTGCCTGATCGGCACGGCCTTCTCGTTCGTGCATTGGCTGGACCGGCTGCGGGAGCGCGGCCGCCGCTACGCGCTGCCGCCCGGGTCGCGGCTCATGGACACCGGCGGCTTCAAGGGCCGCAGCCGCGAAGTGCCGGCCGAGGAGCTGCGGGCCATGTACGCCGAGTGGCTCGGCATCCCGGACGACCACTGCGTCAACGAGTACGGCATGACCGAGCTCGGCTCGCAGTTCTACGACACGGTGCTGCGCGAGCGGGTGAAGACCGGCGCGGCGGGGCCGCGCCACAAGGTCGCGCCGCCGTGGGTACGGACGCGGGTGGTCAGCGCGGACACCCTCGAGCCCCTCCCGCCGGGCGAGGTGGGGCTGCTGTGCCACTGGGACCTGGCGAACCTCGGGTCCGTGCTCGCGGTGCAGACGGAAGATCTCGGCCGCGAGACCGACGACGGCGGCTTCGTCGTTCTCGGACGCGCGAGCGGTGCGCCGCCGCGTGGCTGCTCCATCGCCATGGACCTGCTGCTCGAGGCAGCGCGGGAGGCACGGCCTTGAGCGAAGCCGCCCACGGCTCTCCGCTGGACGCTTTCCATCTGCCTGGCCTGGATCCCGCCGAGATCGAGGGGTGGACCGTCCGCCAGTACGGGGACGGCGTCGCCCTCCGCTTCCCGCAGCTCCGGCCCGATCAGCTCACGGCGGTCCTGCGCCGTCTCCGGGAACACCGGGCCCGCGTGCTCGCGGACCGGCCGGTCGCCGAGATCGTCGCCGCCATCGCCGCGGCCGCGGCCCGCCTCGCCCGGGAAGGCGACCCGCGCCGTCGCGTCGCGCTGGAGGCGCTGCCCGCCATCACCGGCTACTCCCCGCCGATGGTCCGGCTGGTGCTGGACCGGATGGTCGAGGACTGGAGCGAGCCCTCGCTGCTCTCCCTGCTCCGCTCCGAGTTCCGCGATCCCGGCGTGCTGGATGGCTTCCGGCCCCACCCCTCCGGGGAGGTCGGCCAGCGGACGCGGGCGTTCGGGCCCGAGCTCGCGTTCCACATCTTCGCGGGCAACGTGCCCGGCGTGGCGGTCACGTCCATCGTGCGGTCGCTGCTCGTCAAGGCGGCGACGTTCGGCAAGACCGCGTCCGGCGAGCCGCTGCTCCCCGTGCTCTTCGCGCAGACGCTCGCCGAGGTGGACCGCCAGCTCGGCGAATGCCTCGGCGTCACCTACTGGCCCGGCGGCAGCGCGGCGCTCGAGGCCGCCGCGTTCGAGGCGGCCGACACCATTGTGGTCTACGGCGGGGCCGGCGTCGCCGAGGACGTGCGCCGACGGGCGCCCGCCGGCCGCCGCGTCGTCGTCCACGGCCCCCGTTTCTCGCTCGGGCTGATCGGCCGCGCCGCGCTGGCCGCCGGGGTGGTGGACGAGACCGCGGCCCAGGCCGCCCGCGCCGTGGCGGTCTTCGACCAGCAGGGCTGCGTCTCGCCCCACGTCTACTACGTGGAGCAGGGCGGGGAGACGACGCCGGCCCGGTTCGCCGAGCGGCTGGCCGCCCACCTCGCACGCCTGGAGACGGAGCTGCCGCGCGGCGCCATCTCGCCGGCCGAGGCCGGCGCGATCCAGGCCGCCCGCGCAGACGCCGAGGCCCGCGCCATCGCCGGCGCCGACGTCCGCATCCATGCGCCCCGCGGCACCGGGTTCACCGTGATCTACGACGCGGACCCGGCCTTCGCGCCGTCGCCGCTCAACCGGACGATCCGCGTCAAGCCCGTCGCGGACCTGGCCGACGCCGCCGAGCTCGTCCGCCCCGTCGCCCGCCTCATCCAGACGGTCGCGGTCGCGGGCGCCGGCGGACGGCTCGACGGCCTGGCCGAGCGGCTCGGCCGCGCCGGCGCCAGCCGGATCACCTCCCTCGCCCGGATGCCCTGGCCGCCGACCACCGCCCACCACGACGGCCAGGAGCCGCTCCGGGAGCTGGTCCGCTGGACCGACATCGAGGAGTGAGGCCTGCCCGGCCCGCAGCCGTCCACCCGGCGGCTTGCCCCTGCGGGGGCCCGCCCCGGAAACGAGAAAGCCCCGGCACCGAACGGCGCCGGGGCATGCCTCGGCCGAAAACACGGAGTCCCGCCTACGCCGGCGTCTCCTGTGTCCCCTCCTCGACCTCACGTGCCGCACGCCACATCACCATCTGCCGCGTCCCCTGCGGGCTCTCCTCCACTCGGACCGTCAGCACGTCGCCGTCCTGGATCCCCAGGTCATCCCGGATTTCCTGAGGGATCGTGATGCGGCCGCCTACGCCGACGCTGACGTCGCCGTAGTAAAGCGTTCGGAAGAGCGCCATGGAGCCTCCTGGGGGAAAAAGTCCGCACGGCAACGGGCCGTGCGACCCGCCACGGGTGCTTCGGTTACCTCATCCTACGAAGCCGGCGGCTCGGAGGCAAGCCGAAGACTCGTTCCTGGCCCGGGCCCCGGCCGGGAACGGCGGTCAGTGCCGGCCGCCGGCCGGCGCCCGGACCCGGGCCGGCGCGGGCCGAACCGGGCGCCGTCACGCGGGCTCCGAGCGGCGGAAGACCTCCTGGAGCCCGGCGTCGTCCATCGCCCGCCAGGCGTCGTCGGCCTGGGCCGGAGGGACATCGAGCCGGGAGACGCGTTTGAGCTCGCCCGGCTGGTCCTGGCAGACGAAGATCACCTCCGCGTGCTCCTCGCCGCCGCGGTCCGTGCCGGAGCTGACGCTGCCGATCCAGGTCCGGCCGCGCGCGTCGCGCAGCGTGCGTTGCACCATCTCCGGCATGTCGCTCGCCGGCCGGCGTGCCCAGCCCATGGCCCACCTCCTCTCGTCCGGCTGCGCACCGGGGTCCGAGTCCGAGACGGTGCAACGGACGTACCGTCCGGCCGGCCCCCGGGAGGGGGCCGCGCCCCGCCGGGCGCCCGCGGCCGGCGCGGCCTCAGGGCAGGCAGGAACGGAGCAATGCGGTGAGCTGGTACGTGTTGAACTCGCGAGCGCGCCCGTAGACGGCCTCGGGCGAGGCCTCGATGAGGATGAAACCGGTCCGGACGGACGAGTCGGCCCGGCCCTGGTCTGCCGCGGTGAACCTCAGGCGGCCCCGGGCCGGGCTCGTGCGTTGCTCATCCAGCTCCACGTAGACGTCCCAGAAGCGACCCTCGTGGCTGATGGTCGCCAGGTGCTGCTCCTGAACGTTCGAAGGCATCGTCACCCTCCGCGGTGGGTCGTCGTTCGCTCAGCCCGTGGCGACCGGCTCGAGCCGTTGTGGCTCCGGCCTGAGGCCGGCGCGGCGCGCCTCGATCTCCTCGCGCACGAAGCGCAGCACGTGCTGCTCGTCGATCCGCTCCGCGTCCCAGAAGCGCGTGAACGCGTTGCCGCGACGGCCTTTCCGGTCCGAGTCCACGGACCCGGCGTAGCCCCGCCGGTAGCTCAGGACACAGCCGTCCCACGTGCCTCGCTTGACCACCCCTCGCTCGAGATCCGCAGCGAGCTGGATGAGGCCGTCGAAGGCGAACTCGCGCAACTCGGCGCGGAGCTCGGCATCGGCGTCGGCCAACCGGGGGCTGGAGAGGAAGGAGAAGATCCACATAGCCGGGCCTCCTGCGTGGGATGTGGCTGCTGGGGGGACGGCGCGCGGAGCTTGCAAGAACCGTGCTTTGCCCGCCACAAGAACGACAGGAGCTCCGCTCGGCGCACGCTGCCTCGCGGAGCTCCTGTTCTCCTCGATCTCCTCGATCGTGACTGGGGCGGCAGGACTCGAACCTGCAACCTGCCGGTTAACAGCCGGCCGCTCTGCCCGTTGAGCTACACCCCAACGGCGGGTCCGGTCTCGAAGCCGTCAGTGGGATCGCCGGTGTGCCGCTGCGCGGTTGGACCGACTCCGAACCCTTCCATCAAAGCTAAGGGTCCGCGCAGGCAGAATCAAGGTTGGCGCGACCGGTGGACGGCGGCGCTGCAGCGGCCGGGTGCGCGCCGGCGGGAGCCCGCCTCGTCCGGCCGTGGGTGTGCGACGACGGGCCGCGGGCGTGCGGGCCTCACAGCGCCCATTCCGGGGGCAGGAGCGAGCGGTGGATGGCGAGAGCCGCGAGCACGCCCCGCGCCGCGGCGGAGATGGCGAGGTGGGGATGGCCCGTGATGTCGCCGGCGGCGAAGACGCCGGGCACGGTGGTCTCGAGGCCGCGGTCCGTGCGCAGGTATCCGTGCTCGTCTGTTTCGCAGCCCAGCCGCTGGGCGAGGTCGCTGGCGGGCTCGGTCCCGATGTGGAAGAACAACCCGTCCAAGCCGATCACCTCGCCGGACTCGAGGTGGAGAGAGACGGCGCGGCCGCCCGCGGGCGTGACGCGCACGATCCGCCCCGGCTGCACGGCGACGTGGTAGCGTTCCAGCGTGGCGCGGGTGCGGGCGTCCGCGGCCAGGCGGTGGCCGTGGGGGAGGAGCACGAGTCGGCCCGCCCACGTGCGGAGGAACAGGGCGAGGGCGGCTGCCTGGCGCGTCCAGCCGATGACGCCGACGCGGAGCCCCGCCATGAGCGGGCCGTCACAGTCCGGGCAATGGAACACGGAGGTGCCCAGCGCCTGCTCGAGACCCGGGATGTCGGGCAGGAGGTCGCGGACGCCGTAGGCCAGGAGGACGCGCCGGGCGCGGAGCGGCGGCGCGGAGCGCACGTACACGTCGAACGCGTCTTTGTGGCCTTCGATGCGGACCACGAGGGCCGACTCCACCTCCGCACCCGCGGCTTCCGCCTGCTCGCGCAGCCGTCGCCTGAGCTCGGCGGGCGGCAGGTCGGGCAGGCCGGGGTAGCCGTGCACCGCCCACGTCAACTCGTTCCTCGCCTCTCCCGAGTCCAGGACCCGGACCCGTCGGCGGTAGCGAGCCAGCCAGAACGCGGCGGCCAGCCCTGCGGGGCCGCCGCCCACGATCACCGCGTCGTACTCTCCAGCACGTGACACGGCCGCCGGCCTGGTGCAAGAGGCGGGCCTCGCCGGTGCGCGGGCGCAGGTGCGCCTGCGAGGCGTGGGTCAGGGACAGGCGTTCGCTGGTGAGGACCGGGTCGCGGGCGGATCGCCGCCGGCGTGGCGAGCGGGCGCGGCGATCCGCCCCGGGTGCATGGCCGGCGCCTACGCCGCGGCGGCCGCGGCGACGCGCGCGAACGCCTCGGCGTCCAGCGGCCGGCCGGTCGAGCGGATCACCAGTTCGGCCCACGTGACGGATGCGCCGGGCCGGAACACCTCGTCGCGGAAGTATTCGCCGACGGCCGGGCCCGCCGTGGCGCCACGGCGGACGAGCGCTCCCCGGATCTGCGCCGCGTAGAGCTCGCCCAGGAGGTAGTTGTGGTAGTAGACCGGCGCCACGGCGAGGTGGATCTTGGTGGCCCAGTCGTGCCGGGCGTCCACGTCCGGCGGCGGCGTGAGCCGCTGGAACCGGGCGACGGTCTCCCACCACAGGGCGTTCAGGTCGGCCCGATCCGGCGCACGGTAGAACTCGCGCTCGAAATGGATCATCACGAGCGCCCAGCGTGCGAAGACCAGCAGCTCCCGGGCACGGCTGGCGGGCAGCACGGCGGCGAACTCGCTTCGCCGGGAAGGCGGGAGGTCGAGGGTGTCGGCGAGCCAGTCGGGGTCCCGCACCAGCGCGCCGAAATACTCCGCCACCGCTTCGGTCGTCAGCGTGTGCGCCGGCGTGCGGAGGATGAACGGCAGCTCGCGGGGAAGACCCTTGTCGTAGACCGCGTGCCCCAGCTCGTGGAGCATTGTGCCCATCCAACGCGCATCGTTCCTGACGTTGCACAGGATGCGCACATCGCCCTCGCGGTCCATGTCGATACAGAACGCGTGCTGGTCCTTGCCCGGCCTCTCGTACAGGTCGCTGCGCGCCAGCACGTCGTCCACGGGCAGGCCGATCGAGGCGTAATACGCCCGCGCGATGTCCACGACGTCGCGCTCCGCGAACAGCGCGTCCAGGTCCACGTCCCCGGCGGGCGGCAGCTCCTGGAAGAACGGGTCCGCGTAGTGCCACGGCCGCAGCGCGTCCGGCGGCACGCCCATGCGCTCCGCGAGCGCTGCGTCCACGGCCGCCTTCGCCGCCGTGAACAGCGCGTCCGTGCGCTGCTCCACGTCCTTCGCGATCCGGTCCAGCTCCGAGGGCGCGATCTCCTGGAGCTCGAGCTCCATCGTGTAGTAGTCCGGGAAGCCGAGCGAGCGCGCCGCGTCGTTGCGGCGCCGCGCCAGCTCGCGCAAGAGACCGCCCACCTTCGCGCCAATGGACTTGCTCGCCTCCCACGCGGCGCGGCGGAGCGGCGTGTCGCCCTCCCGCTCGAGCAGCAGCCGGATCTCGTTGTCCGTGCGCTGCCGGCCCTCGACCTCGGCGCGATGCGTGTAGAAGATGTGCTCGATCTCCTGGGCCCGCTCCTCCAGCTCGTCGATCAGCTCCGGCGCGAGCTGGTTCGCGCGGTAGCTCAACTCCAGCACCACGAGCTGGCGACGGGTCAGCGGGTCGAGCCCATCGGCATGCTCCAGCCACCGGCGCACCTGCGCGAACGCGGCCGGGTCCGCGTACAGCTTGCGCACCTCCGCCGCTGCGCGCGCCGCGCGCCGCGCCGCCTCCTCCGCTCCCGTGGTGCTCAGCTCCCAGGACGCGCGCCGCGCCTCGAGGTGCAGCGGCCTCAGCGCGCGCTCGTGCTCATCGAGAAACGCCTGGATCTCGGAATGCATTCGGTCCTCCGCGGCCCGCGGCCGCTCGCTCCGCGTACGTCCTCGCCACACGCCGGGTTCAGGCGGCTTCCATCGGGAACCCCTTCATCTGCCGCCGGACGAGTGATGCGTAGTACCCATCGAGCGCCATCAGCTCCTCGTGCGTGCCCTGCTCGATGATGCGGCCGTCGCGCAGCACGAGGATGCGGTCTGCGCCGATGACGGTCGAGAGTCGGTGCGCGATGATGAACGTGGTGCGGCCCTTCACCAGACGCGCCAACGCCTCCTGCACCAGCGCCTCCGACTCGGCATCCAGCGCGGACGTCGCCTCGTCCAGCACGAGGATGGGCGGGTCCTTGAGCAGCGCGCGGGCGATCGCGACGCGCTGCCGCTCGCCGCCGGAGAGGTTCGCGCCTCGCTCGCCGACCACCGTGTCGTAGCCGTTCGGCGGCCGCATGATGAAGTCGTGTGCGTTGGCCGCGCGCGCCGCCGCCTCGATCTCCTCCTGCGACGCGCCCGGCCGGCCATACGCGATGTTGGCGCGCACCGAATCGTTGAACAAGAGCGCGTCCTGGGGCACCGCGCCGATCTGGCGCCGCAGCGACCTCTGCTTGATCCTGCGCAGGTCGATGCCGTCCACGCGGATCGTGCCCGCCGTCGGGTCGTACAGCCGCTGGAGCAGCGCCATCATCGTCGTCTTGCCCGCCCCGCTCGGCCCCACCAGCGCCACGACCTCGCCGGGCTGCACGTGGAAGTCCACGCCGTCCAGCACCCGTGTGCCGTCGGGGTAGGAGAAGCACACCCCCTCGAACCGGACCGCGCCTCGCACGGATTCGACGGCGATCGCCTCCGGCGCGTCGGTGAGCGAGTCCTCCCTGTCCAGGATCCCGAAGATCGTATCGAGGGAGACGGACGCGGTCCGCAGAGTCTGGTAGATGGTCGTGAGACCCTGCACCGGCCCGAACAGCCCGCCCACATAGCCGAGGAACGCGAGGAGCGTGCCCAGCGTCATGGAGCCCCGGAGTACGAGGTGTCCGCCCACGGCGATGGCGGCGGCGCGCGCGAGCAGCGCGATCGCGTTCTTCGCCGCCTCGACGCTCGTGTCCCGCCCCACGCCGCGGATCACGACCTGGTTCGCACTGTCCACCTCGCGCAGGAACCGCTGCTTCTCTTCCTCCTCCATCGTGAAGCTCTTCACCGTCACGATGCCGGAGAGCACCTCGTTGAAGCGCGAGTAGATGCGCATCCAGCGCTCGAGCAGGGCGCGCTCGCGGCGTGTCTGCTCGCCGGCCGCCCACATGCCGATGAGCGCAGGCAGTGGTGTGAAGGCAAGGACGACGAGCGAGAGGCGCCACTCGAGGCGGCAGCATCACGACGACCGCCACGCCCAGGTAGACGAGGGCGGGCAGCACGTTGAACGCGATCTCGGAGAGGGCGCCGACAAGACCGGTGATGCCACGCTCCAGGCGGGTCATCGTCCCGCCCACGGCGTTGGCGCGATGGAATGTGAGCGGGAGGCTGTTCCGCCGGGGGACGGTGGCCTCGAGGAGGCCGTAGTGTACGCCGATCCGGATGCGCCAGGTGAGCCGGTTGGAGATCGCACCGACCAGCTCGCGGCCGAGGCCCAGCATCACCAGGCCGGCGACACCGAGGACGAGGGTGCGGGTGCCGCCCGCGACCAGCTCGTCGAACAGGTACTTCATCACGAGTGCTTCGACGGCGCCGAACGCTGCCACGACCAGCGTCATGGCCATGATGGCGCAGACCTTTCCCCGGAACGGGCGCACGAACGGCATGGCACGGCGGATCTGGCCGGGCCACGTACGGCTCAATCGATACTGCATACGACTACCTTGCCCTCGTCAGCGCTGCTCGGCGCCCGTAGCTCCGCAGGCGGCCAACGTCAGCGCTACCCGTGGGTTACGATCGGGTTGCGACAGCGGGGAAGGGGGCTCGGATGCGAGAAAGAGGGATCCCCGGGAGAGAGGTGACGACCGACCAGACCAGACGCGGCGCTACTCCACGCCCGCGCTCGCCAGCCGCTGGCCCTGCGCCTTGGCCGGAGCGGCCACGCGCGGCAGCCGCACCCGGAACGTGGCGCCCGCGCCGGTCCGGCTCTCCGCCGTGATGGTGCCGCCGTGCGCCTCCACGATCTGGCGCGCGATGGCGAGGCCCAGGCCCGCGCCGGCCCGCCGGGCGCTGCCGACCTGGTAGTACTTGTCGAAGATCCGCGGGAGATCGGCTTCCGGGATGCCCACGCCGGAGTCCGAGACCTCGAACTCGACGCCGTCCTCCACACCCCGGGCCACCACGCGGATCCAGCCCCCCTCGGGCGTGAACTTGAACGCATTGGACAGCAGGTTGCCCAGCACTTCGTTGCGGATCCGCTCGCCATCCACGCGCAGCCGCTGCGGCGCGCCGGGCTCCACGCGCGTCGTGAACGTGATCCGCTTGCTGTGCGCGAGCGCGTCGAACGCCCGCTGCAGCGCCCGGAGCAGGCCCTCGAGGTCCACGTCGTCGATCTGGAGATCGACGGCCCCCGCCTCCATGCGGCTGCTCTCCAGGAGCTGGTTCACCAGCCGCGTGAGCAACCGCGTCTGCTCGAGGATGAGTTGCAACGCCTCCCGCTGCTCCTTCGTCGGCTCGCCGAAGAGGCCGTCCTCCATCAGCGAGGCGTAGCCGCTGATGACGTTGAGCGGCGTGCGGAGCTCGTGGCTCGCCACGCTCACGAACTCGGCCTTCAGCCGGTCCAACTCGGCCAGCTTCTGCGCCATGGAGCGGAACGAACGGGCGAGGTCGCCGATCTCGTCGCGCCGGCCGTAGGGCAGGTCCTCCGGGGCCTCGAGCGTCCCGTGGTTCGCGACCGCGGCCATCGCCGCCCGCAACCGCCGCAGCGGCCCGGTCAACGCCCCGATCGTCCACAGCCCCAGCGCCAGGGCGAGGACCACGGCGACCGCCGTGGCCGCCGCGAGCGTCCGGCCCGCCGCGGCGCTGATCCGCTCCGCCTCCGCCACATCCGCGTCGCTGCGTCGGTCGATGGCCGCGGCGATGGTGTCCGGCGCTGCCAGCGTCCGGCGCAACACGGGCCGGACTTCCTCGATGAAGTAGGTGCTCGCCTCCTCGCCCTGCCCGCTCTCGATCAGCTCCTCGATCCGCTGCGTCGCCAGCTCCAGCGAGTCCAGACGCGCGGCCACCCGCGCCGCCTGGGCCCTGTAGCCGGCGGACGCGAGCTCGCCCAGCTCCTGCCGGGCGCTGAGGAGCGCCTCGTACATGCCCTCGCGCAGGTCGGGGAGCATCGTGGCGACGTACGAGCCCTGGTGCCGCTCGAACTGGGCGAGCGCCACGCTCAGCCGCCTCAGGGCGATCAGCGCACGCGCGTGCTGGCCACGCAAGTCGATGGCGATGTCGCGCAGCGCGCCGAGCCGGCTCACGCCGTACAGCGCGGGCGCGAGGAGGAGCAGCGTCGTCGCCAGCAACGTGGCCAGCAGGCGGCCCCGGGCGGTCATGGTCTCAACGTCTTCCTGATCCTCTCGAGCTCTTGCGTCAACTTGAGGAGCTCCTGGTCCTTGCGGGCGAGCTCCTCCTCCAGGCGCGCCACCCGGCGGGCGAGCTTCTCGCGCTCAACCTCCGTCTCGCGCAGCCGCGCCGCGAGCGCCGGCCGGGGGAGCTCTGGGAGGGGGCGGGCCCCTGCCGCCTTCGCGGACGCCGCCGCTGCCGAGTCCGCCGCGTTCGCCGACAGCGCCCACGGCCCCGGCAGCACCACGTGCACCGGCGCCGAGTCGGGCACGGCGAGATCCAGCGCCAGGAGGTACAGCGTCTCCGCCAGGGGCGCGATCCAGTCCGGCCGCGTCTCACTCTCCAGCGCGTGCGCGGCGATGCGTGCGGCCGCCGCTGGCCGGCCCGCCTCGTTGCGCGGGTCGAGCTCGGCGGCGATCCGCAGCAGCATCGCTTTCCAGCCCACGGGTTGCGGGGAGTAGCGCAGGTGGACGTAGGCGAGCTCTCGCGTCGCGGCGTCGTAGGCGCCCCTGCCCAGCTCGGAGATGGCGAGCCCGAGCCGCGCTTCCGGATCTTCTGCCGGCTCCGGCGGGAGGTGCTGCCTCGCGCACCCGAAAACGGCCAGGCCAGCCAGGAGCAACACCGGGAAGACGACCCAGTTTCTCCTCATGGCAGTCCTGCACCTCCGGCCGCGTTCGTCGCTCATTTCTCGTGTCGGAAATGTTCAAGCTGGAGCGCTGCGCGCCGCGATGCAAGCCGTCGGGCCGACACGCGCGCTTCACCGAGCCGATCGCGCGCGGTGCGCCTTCGCCGCCCGCTCTGCGGTCTGCGCGGCCGTCGACCCCTGCCGACCCGGCGGGTCAGCCGACAGCGTTTGCTGTCGGCGCGCTCCGCTGGAGGCATCGGCTCATGGAGGAGACCCCGCACTACACCCCGCCCGAGCGGCGGGATCCCCGAGGGCGCGCAGCGCGGGTGTGGCGCAAAAGGGCGGCGGGCCGCACGGCCCGCCGCCCTCGCGGGTCCCTCCCTCGCGCCGGGTCCAGTGGCGCGCTCCCGCCCCCGGTCCGGGGCCGGGGGCCTCCTCCGGCTCCGCCGCGCCCGCCAGGGCGCCGCTCGCTGCCGTCCGGGAGCGGCCCGTTCGCCGCCCGGCGCCTGGTCTAGCGACCGCTTTCCACCTTGCCCGGCACCGGCGAATGCGCCGGGCCCGTGCCGTCCGGGTCGAAGTGGCGCCTGCCCTTCAGGATCTGCGAGAAGCACCACCCGGCCAGCGCGGTCACCGCGGCCATCGAAACGAGCATGAATGCCAGCGCGCCCGCCGTCAGCTCGAACCGCGTCGGCGCCGCCTCCTGGAGCAGCATCAAGACCGGAACGTTCATTGGACCACCCCTTCCGTCGCGGCGACCCGCGCAGGTACCTCATTCGCGCGCCGGCGCCACGCGCGCTGGATGAGGATCATGCCCGCCACCAGCATCGCGACGATCGTGAGGCGCGAGGCCCACCGCCAGGGCACCTGCTCCGGCGGCACGCCCTCCATCACGAAGATGCCGCGCGCTTCAGTCCAGCCCCACCAGACCAGCAGGATCGTCAGGAACGCGGGCGAGAGCCACTTGAGCACGAAGCGGAAGAACTCCGGGACCCGCAGGTCCGCGCCCTCGTGCAGTTCCTCCCAGAACCGGTCCACGCCGAAGGCGAAGCGGACGATCATGACCTCGACGAACGCGAACACCACGAGCCCGAAGGTGCCGGCCCAGTAGTCCCACTCGCCGAGCCAGCCCATGTTGTACCACCAGATGTTGGCCAGGCCGAGGAGCAACGCGAGGAGGCCGACGCCGAGGGCGACCTGCGGCCGCTTGAGGCCGAACTCCTCCTGGAGGAACGCCATCGCCGGCGAGGCCAGCGCGACGGAGGAGGTGATCCCGGCGATGAACAGCAGGAAATACCACATGAAGCCGGCGATCTGCCCCATGATCTGCCCGCCGGGCAGCCCCTGGAAGACCACCGCCATCGCGACGATCCCCAGGTCGAACGTGCCGGAGACCGTCGCCAGCCCGGCCACGCCGAAGAACGTCACGGCCGCCGGGATCGCGATCGTCCCGCCCAGCACGACCTCTGCGAACTCGTTGGTGGACGCCGTCGCCAGGCCCGACATGGTGATGTCGTCCTCCTTGGAGAGGTAGGAGGCGTACGTGTGGATCGAGCCCATCCCCAGCGACAGCGTGAAGAAGACCTGCCCGGCCGCGGCCAGCCAGATCCCGGCGTCCCACAGCTCGTCCCAGCGCGGCGTCCAGACGAAGGCGAGCCCCTCGGCCGGCGAGCCGACCTCGGTGGCCGGCAGCGTCAGGACCCGGACCATCAGGATGAAGCCGAAGAGGAAGAGGACCGGCATCCCGTACAACGCCAGCTTCTCGATCCCCTTCGAGATCCCGCGCGACAGCACCCACACGATCATGAAGACCGTGATGCCGTAGAACAGGAATCCGACCCAGCCGCCGTGGATGCTGGAGTCGTGGATGTCCTGGAACGAGGTCAGGAAGGCGCGAACGCCGTCCGCGTCCAGCCCGAAGTAGCTGCCGGTGATGCTGAAGAACGAGAAGCCCAGCAGCCAGCCGACGATGACCGTGTAGTAGACGAACACGACCAGCGGCATGACCAGGCCGAGCACGCCGAGGTACTTGGCCACCGGGTGGCGCCACATCTTGTCGAACATCCCGGGCACCGACCCGTGGCCGTACTTCCCGCCGTGCCTCCCGATCCCCCACTCCAGCCACACGAGCGGGATGCCTAGCAGCACGAGCGAAATGAAGTACGGGATCATGAACGTGCCGCCGCCGTTGTTGGCGGCCTGGACCGGGAAGCGCAGGAAATTCCCGAGCCCCACGGCGTTCCCCGCCATGGCCAGGATCAGGCCGATGCGGGTGCCCCAGTGCTCACGCTTCGCGGAACTCACGCGCAGGACCTCGCTGTGGTGATGGGTTCGCAGGACGGCACTGGCTAGGAATGGGCCGAGGTTACGCCATTGCGGCGCCTTCTGTCAAGCAGAGCGCCCAGGAACGGCGCCACCTCCCGCGCCGCCCGCCGTGCAACGGGAGCAACCCGCCTGCCGCGTCACGCCATGCGCAGCGGTGCGAGGATCATTTTGTCCCGCCGTAACTTACGTTCCCAAGAGCTACTCCGGCGCCGCCCCCGGGTTCCCCGCGCACGGCTCCGCCCGGGTGACAGGCGGGGCGCCGGCGCGAGCGAGCGCGGAGCGCCCAGAGCGTGTCGAGCGGATTCGGCGGAGCGCGTCCGGCGACGTGACCCCTTGCGCCGCCGCCACGAGGATTCTATCCTGCCCGGCCGTTGAAGCCGGGGCCCGATCGGGACCGGCAATGAGGAACCGATTCCCCCTGTCAAGTCTCTAGGGAGCGCGATGGCTCGAGCGAAGTGGGCTCTGCTCGCAGTCGGCGTGATCGCCACGCTGGCGGGCACGGGGTTCGTTGCCCAGGGCGGCTGGCGGTCGGACGGTCCGAGCGGGCAACCCATCGCTTTCCCCCACGATGTCCACGCCGGGACGCTCCAGATCCCGTGCATGTACTGCCACTACACGGCGGACCGCTCGCCGGCCGCGGGCATCCCGTCCGTGCAGACGTGCGCCGGCTGCCACATGCCCGGCACGATGCCGGGTCAGCCGGCCGTGCCGGTGGTGCGCCCGGACGCGCCGGGCGTCCAGCAGCTCGCGCAGTACTGGCAGCAGGGCGTGCCGATCCCGTGGGTGAGGATCCACGATCTGCCGGACCACGTCCACTTCCCGCACATGATGCACGTCAACGCGGGGCTCGACTGCCAGGAGTGCCACGGTCCGGTGGAGACGATGCGGGAAGTGGAGCAGGTGTCATCGCTCCAGATGGGGTGGTGCATCGACTGCCACAAGCAGCGTGATGTCCGCGTTGACTGCTTCATCTGTCACTACTGAGGGGCGCCGCGGCGGCTTCGCCGCCGCTGGGCTCCGGCCCTTCGGGGCCGGGCGTCGAGCCTCGGGCTCCGGGCTCCGCGGCGCGTTCGCGCCGCTGGGTGCCGGCGCTTCGCGCCTGGTGATGCGCCCGGACGGCTCCTCGCCCGCTTCCGGCGCCGGCGCAGCCGGCGCGGAGCCCAGCGCCGCGGAGCCCAGCAGAGCGGAGCCTGGCCGCCGCGAGGCGGCGGAGCCCAGCCCCTGCGGAGTTCTCTCATGAGCATGGAACGCCGTCAGTTCCTCAAGGTCATCGGGGCCGCTGGCGCCGGCGCCGGGCTGTTCGGTTGCTCGACGCAGGGCGCGGAGCGGCTGTTGCCATACGTGGTCGCGCCGGAGGACGTGGTCCCCGGCCTCTCGACGTGGTTCCGCACCACGTGCCGGGAGTGCCCCGCCGGCTGCGGCATGGACATCCGGACGCGGGAAGGGCGTGCGGTGAAGGCGGAGGGCAATCCGCTCTCGCCGATCGCGCACGGCCGCCTCTGCGCGCGCGGGCAGGCCTCGCTGCACGGGCTGTACAACCCGGACCGGGTGCCGCAGGCCTTCGCGCGGGTGGACGGCCAGCTCCAGCCGCTGTCCTGGGATGAGGCCGAGCAGCGCCTGGTCGCCGCGCTCCAGCAGGCGGCGGGGCGTACGGTCTTCCTCACAGCCGGCCTCACGGGCACCATGGACCGGCTGCTGGACGAGTGGACCGCCGCGTTCGGCATCGAGCGGGTGCGGTTCGACACGTTCGCGTTCGAGCCGGTGCGCACGGCCTACCGCCTGCTCTTCGGCGCGGACGTGCTGCCGAGCCACGATTTCGCCAACGCGGAGGTCGTGGTCTCGTTCGGCGCGGACTTCATGGAGACGTGGCTCTCGCCCGTGGACTACGCGCACGGCTTCGTCCGCGCACACGCGTACAACAACGGCCGCCGGGGACACTTCGTCTGGGTCGGGCCGCACCAGTCGCTGACCGGGCTCAACGCGGACGAGTGGCTGCCCGCGCGGCCCGGCACGGAGCACCTGGTCGCCCTGGCCATGGCCCGGATCGTGGCGGAGCAGACCGGGCAGGCCGGTGCCGCCGCGTCGTTCCTGCAACAGGTGGACGTGGGCGCCGCGGCGGAGCAGGCGGGCGTGCCCGAGGACCGGATCCGGCAGGTCGCGCGCGCGTTCGCCAACGGCGGCCGCTCGCTGGCGGTCGGCCCGGGCGTCGCCTCGAGCAGCCGCGCGGCCACGGCGCTCGCCGCCGCGGTGGCGTTGCTCAACTACGTGGCGGGCAACATCGGCAGGACGGTCCGCCTCGACCGGCCGGAGCTCGCGCCGGGCGCCGGCTCGTACCGCGCGGTGCTCGATCTCTTCGAGCGGATGCGGCGCGGCGAGGTGGGCGCGCTGCTGGTGTACGGGCCGAACCCGCTGTACAGCGTGCCGCTGGGCGAGGACCCGGCCGGGGCGCTGGCGCGGGTGCCGTTCATCGCGTCCTTCAACACGTTCCCGGACGAGACGACGGAGCGGGCGCACCTGCTCCTGCCCGACCACCACTTCCTGGAGAGCTGGGGCGACCACGTGCCGCGGGCCGGCGTCTACTCGCTGGTCCAGCCGGTGATGATGCCGGTCTTCCAGACCAAGCAGACCGGCGATGTGCTGCTCTCCGTGGCGCGGCGGGTGGGTGTCGCGCTGTCGAGCGATGCGACCACGTTCTACGACTACCTGCGCGAGCGGTGGGAGCGGGAGATCTTCCCGCGCTCCGCGCCGCTGCCCGAGCCGCCCGCCGGCAGCCCGGAGGCGATCGAGGCGGTCGCCGCGCGGGCGGGGCAGTCGCCGTTCGAGAACTGGTGGCGTCAGGCGCTCCAGGTCGGCGTGGTGATCGTGCCGTCCGAGACGCAGGCCCCGGCGCCGGCGCAGTTCTCGGCCGCCGGCCTGGCGCAGATCGACTTCAGCGTGCCGCAGTTCACCGGCGCCGAGGACGCCGAGTTCCACCTCGTCGTCTATCCGTCGTACCGCTTCTACGACGGCGCGCTCGCCAACCGGCCGTGGCTCCAGGAGCTGCCCGACCCGATCAGCAAGATCTCCTGGATCTCCTGGGTGGAGGTCAACCCGGAGACGGCGGAGCGGTTGGGGCTGGTCGAGGGGAGCATCGCCGAGGTCGCGACGCCGTACGGCCGGGTCGAGCTGCCCGTGTGGCCGCACCCCGGCCTGCGGCCGGACACCATCGCGATCCAGCTCGGCCAGGGCCACGAGGCGCTCGGCCGCTACGCGCAGAACCGCGGGGTCAACGCGGCGCACCTGATCGGCGCCGAGGTCGAGCAGCCCTCGGGCGGCCTGGTCTGGCAGCAGGTGCGGGCCTCGCTGCGCGCCACGGGCCGCTGGGAGCGGATCCCCGAGTCCGGCAACGCGACGCAGGCCGGGCGTGAGATCGCGCGCGCCATGACGCTCGCCGAGGCGCGCAGCGCCGAGCCCGCGCGGCTCGCGGCTGCCGCGGTGCCGGCCGCAGCGGCGGGGCAGGAGCGCATGGAGGCCGCCGGCGGCGGCCACGGCGCCGAGAGCCACCCGATGGAGGCGGCGGTCCGCGAGCTCCAGGACGTGGGCGGCTTCGGGCCGGTCACCGTCCCGGCGGGCCCACAGGACTACCCGCCGCCGGGCACCCACTACGGCGAGTACACGCAGACGCAGCCGCGCTGGGCGATGGCGATCGACCTCGAACGGTGCATCGGCTGCTCGGCGTGCATCACCGCGTGCTACGCGGAGAACAACATCGGAATCGTCGGCCCCGAGCAGGTGAAGAAGGGCCGCATCCTGCACTGGATGCGGATCGAACGGTACTTCTACGGGCACGAGGAGCACGGCCAGGAAGCGCACGAGCCGGCAGAGGGCGGCTACCAGCCCACCCGGTTCATCCCGATGCTGTGCCAGCAGTGCGGCAACGCGCCGTGCGAGCCGGTGTGCCCCGTCTACGCGGCGTACCACACGCCGGACGGGCTCAACGGCCAGATCTACAACCGCTGCGTCGGGACGCGTTACTGCGCCAACAACTGCCCGTACAAGGTCCGCTACTTCAACTGGTACACGTGGGAGTGGCCCGAGCCGCTCAGCTGGCAGCTCAACCCGGACGTCACGGTGCGAGAGAAGGGCGTCATGGAGAAGTGCACGTTCTGCGTGCAGCGGATCCGTGAGGCCCAGCACCGGGCCCGTCTGGAAGGCCGCAGCGTGCCGGACGGCGAGATCGTGCCGGCCTGCGCGCAGACCTGCCCCGGCGACGCGATCGTGTTCGGCAACATCAAGGACCCGAACTCGCGGGTCGCCCGCATCGCGGCGTCCGGGCGCGGCTACCGCGTGCTCGAGGGGCTGAACACGCAGTCCGGTATCGTCTATCTGAAGCAGGTGCTCCCCGAGGGCGTGGAGGCATAGCGAGGCATGGCCACGGTCGTCCGCTCCGAGACGCACCCCGGCATCGAGAGGTACGAGGATGTCAATCGCGACATCCTCAAGATGCTCAGCCGGCCGGGCAAGGGCTACTTCGTGCTGCTGGCCGTCGTCCTTGCCATGCTCGGCCTGGGCGTGTTCGCGTGGCTCGCCCAGATCGTGCTGGGCATCGGGATGTCGGGGCTGCGCAACCCGGTGGGCTGGGGTGCCTACATCACGACCTTCGTCTTCTGGGTCGGTATCGCCCACTCGGGCACGCTGATCTCGGCGATCCTCTACCTGTTCCGCGCCCGGTGGCGTCAGTCGATCTACCGCGCCGCCGAGGCGATGACGGTGTTCGCCGTTCTCACGGCCGGCCTGTTCCCGATCATCCACCTGGGTCGGCCCTGGATCTTCTACTACTTGCTGCCGTACCCGAACCAGCGCGAGCTGTGGCCCAACTTCCGCTCGCCGCTGCTCTGGGACGTGTTCGCGGTCAGCACTTACCTCACCGTGAGCGCCACGTTCTTCTATCTCGGGATGATCCCGGACATCGCCGCGGCGCGTGACGCCACGACGGTGCCTTGGCGCAAGAAACTGTACAGCATCCTGTCGCTCGGCTGGCGGGGCACGCACAACGAGTGGAAGCACTTCACCCGTGCGTACCTCTACCTCGCCGCGCTCGCCACGCCGCTGGTGCTCTCGGTGCACTCGGTGGTGTCCTGGGACTTCGCCATGAGCATCGTCCCGGGCTGGCACACCACCATCTTCGCGCCGTACTTCGTCGCCGGCGCGATCTTCAGCGGTCTCGCGATGGTGATCACGCTCCTCGTGCCCATCCGCAAGATCTTCGGGCTCGAGGAGTACTTCACCCCGCGGCACTTCGACGCGATGTCGAAGTTGATCCTGCTGACCGGGCTGATCGTCACGTACGCCTACGCGACGGAGTACTTCATGGCGTGGTACAGCTTCGAGACGCCGGAGCGCCACGCCTTCTGGAACCGCGTATTCGGGGATTACTGGTGGGCCACGTGGATCATGATCGCGTGCAACGCGTTCGTGCCGCAGCTCCTGTGGTTCAAGAGCGTGCGGACGAGCATCCCCGCGCTGTTCGTGATCACGATCTTCATCAACATCGGCATGTGGTTCGAGCGGTTCGTGATCATCGTGACCAGCCTGGCGCAGGAGTACGAACCCTGGCAGTGGGGCAACTACCAGCCGTCGTGGGTCGAGATGGCGATCCTCGTGGGTAGCTTCGGCTGGTTCTTCATGTGGTTCCTGCTGTTCATGCGCGTGTTGCCGCCCGTCTCGATCGCGGAGCTGAAGGAGGTGCTGCCGCCGCCCCTGCGGTTCCGCGGGCGACGGGCCGCTGCGCCGTCGGCTGGTGGGGAGGCGGGACAATGAGCGCCGCGCGGCAGGAAGGCGTCCTCGGCATCTTCGGCGAGGTGGACGCCACGGCCCTGGCCATCGAGCGGCTGCGCGAGGCGGGGCTGCGTGACATGACGGTGTTCACGCCGGTGCCCCGGCACGAGCTCGAGCACGCGTTGCACGAGCCGGAGAGTCCGGTCCGGCTGTTCACGCTGGTGGGCGGGCTGACCGGGGCGGCGACGGGCTTCGCGCTGGCGATCTGGACTTCGCTCGACTGGCCGTTGATCACGGGCGGCAAGCCGATCATCTCGCTGCCGGCGTTCGTGGTCATTGCGTTCGAGCTGACCATCCTGTTCGGCGCGCTGTCCACGGTGGTCGGCCTGTTCATCAACGCCCGGCTGCCGCGCGCGCGCCGGAACGTCGTCTACGACCCGTCGTTCTCCGCAGGGAAGTTCGGGATCTTCGTCGCCGCGACGGATGCGCGGATCTCCGAAGCGGCCGGGATCCTGAGGGAGTGTGGCGCGGAGGAGGTGCGGGAGCGACCGGAGGAGGTGCGCGTTGGCACGCTTTGATTTCGCGATGGACCGGGCGAGCCGGCGGGCGGAGCCCGACGCTCGCTCCATGACGACGCCGCGCGCGGCGCGCCGCGTGCTGCGTGTCGCCGTCGTCGCCGCGGCCGCACTCTCCGCAGCGGGCTGCACGCGGCTGGACAACCTGCTGGCGTCCATCCCCGCGTTCAACTTCCTGCGGGAAGCGCCGTTCTTCGATCCGTACGAGGCGCCGCGGCCGCTGCCGGCGAACGTCGTCCCGTACGCGGCGCCCGGCGGCGTGGCGCCGCCGCCGCTCGAGCGGACGGAGCAGGCGCTCACCGCCTTCGGGGAGGCCGTCGGCCCGAACCCGCTGCCCCTGGACTCGGCCGTGCTGGCGCGGGGCCAGGTGCTCTACGACCGCTTCTGCATGGTCTGCCACGGCACGAACGGCGAGGGCAACGGGCCCGTCGTTTTCAAACCGGGCCAGGATCAGCCGGGGACCCGCTTCCCCATGGGGCCCAGCCTGCTCGTGCCCAGCGCCGTGCAGCGCACGGACGGCTACCTCTACGGCATCATCCGCGTGGGCCGCGGCCTCATGCCGCCCTACGGGGACAAGATCACAGACCTGGACCGCTGGGCCGTGGTCCATTACGTCCGGCAGCTCCAGCAGGCGGCCGCGAGTGGCTCGTCTGCCGCTGCGCCGGGCGCGGCCGCGGGCCAGACGCAGTGAGATACCGCGACGATGGCCACAGAGAATCCGATCCACGCGCCGCCGTTCCGCATCCTGGAGCGCACGCCGCCCGCCGTCCGCACCGCGATCGCGCTGCTGCTGGTCGGCGGCGGCATCGGCTTCCTGTTCGCGCTGCTCTCGGATGCGGACCGCGCCTGGCGCGCTTACCACTTCAACTGGCTGTACTGGACCAGCATCGCCCAGGGCGCGGTGATCTTCGCCGCGGTGGTCGCGATCGCCCGCGGCGTCTGGGCCCGCGCCATCCGCAGGATCGCGCTCTCGTTCGTCGCGTTCCTGCCGGTCGCGCTGGTGTTGTTCCTGCCGATCCTGTTCGGCGCTCGGAGCATCTTCCCCTGGATCGAGCACCCGGTGCCCGGCAAGGACGTCTACCTGAACGTCCCGTTCCTCGCCGTGCGCGACCTCGTGGCGCTCGGCGCCGTGATGGTGCTCTCGATCCTCTTCGCCTACTGGTCCATCAGGCCCGACGCGGGCCTGGTCCGCGACCGCGTGCCGGAGCGCCTGCGTGGGCTGTACGACCGGCTCACCCGTGACTGGCGGGGTCAGCAGCAGGAGGAGGAGAAGGCACACAGGAAGATCAGCCGGATCGCGCCTGCACTCGCGCTGGTCTACGCCGTCGGCTTCGGCTTCCTGGCCTGGGACCTGGTCATGTCGCTGGAGCCGCACTGGTTCAGCACGCTGATCGGGCCGTACTTCTTCATGGCGGCGGTGCTCGGCGGCATCGCGGCCACCGGGGTGCTGACGATCATCTACCGCGGCCGGCTCGGCCTCACCGAGGTCATCGACCCGCCGCAGTTCCACGACCTGGGCAAGCTGACCTTCGGCTTCTGCATCTTCTGGGCGTACCTCTTCTGGTCGCAGTACCTCGTGATCTGGTACGGCAAGCTGCCCTGGGAGCAGGAGTTCATGATCCACCGGCTGCAGCAGCCGTACGCGCCGCTGGCCGTGCTGGTCTTCTTCGCGCTGTTCGTCCTGCCGTTCTTCGGGCTGCTGGGCGTGCGGCCCAAGAAGACGCCGGCGATCCTGGGCCTGTTCGCGGTCATCGTGCTCGTCGGCCTCTGGTTCGAGCGCTACATGCTGGTCTACCCGTCGCTCTACCAGGAGGCCGAGCACCTGGTCTTCGGGTGGCAGGAGCTGGTCACCGCCCTGCCGTTCGCCGGCCTGCTGATCGCCTCGATCATGTGGTTCGCCACGCGGTTCCCGATCCTCCAGGTCTGGCTGAACCCCACGGACCGGGAGATCCTTGGGAGCAGCGCGGAGCCGCCGGGCGAGGTGGTGACGGCGGAGTAGGGTCGGGAGTCCAGCGGTCCTCGTGGGGCGCGCCGCAGCGAGGGCGGCGCGCCTCCGTCGTTTTTCGGGCGCCCCTCCCTGCACCCCCCTTGACAGGGGCGGACACTCCGCTGTATACATTGCGGCCACGTTCGAGACGGAAAACCGAGAGCGCGATACCCGTGGACCGGATCCGCACGCTCGACCTTAGCCTCCGACTTCGACTCCTTGGCGTAATTACGCCGGGGAGAGGGGGCGATGTCGTGCGTGCGCCGGATCTGCGTGGGTGGTGATGTAGAAGCGTAGGATCGCACGAGCTGACACCGCGGGCCCTCTCCGACAGCAATCGGGAGGGCCCGCGGCTTTTTCGTACCCCGAGACCGAGGAGACCCGAAGCATGGCGCGAGTACTCGTGTTCGACACCACGCTGCGCGACGGCGAGCAATCGCCCGGCGCGACGATGACGCCAGCGGAAAAACTACGCATGGCGCACCAGCTCGACGCGCTCGGGGTGGACGTGATCGAAGCGGGCTTCCCGATCAGCTCCCCGGATGACTTCACCGCCGTCCGCAAGATCGCGCGCGAGGTCCGCCGCCCGGTGATCGCGGCGCTGGCGCGTGCGAAGGAGGAGGACATCGAGCGGGCGGCTGCGGCGGTGGCCGATGCGGAGCGGCCGCGGATCCACGTCTTCATCGCGACGTCGGACGTGCACCTGCGCCACAAGCTCGGGATCGATCGCGCGGAGTGCATCGAGCGGGCAGCGTGGGCGGTCGAACGCGCGCGCCGCGAGGTCCAGGACGTGGAGTTCAGCGCGGAGGACGCGACGCGGACCGACCCGGCGTTCCTGTGCCGCGTCGTGGCCGCCGCGATCGAGGCGGGGGCGACGACGATCAACATCCCGGACACGGTGGGCTACGCGTGCCCCGCGGAGATGCAGGCGCTCATCGAGACGCTGTACCGCGAGGTCCCCGCGCTGCGGAACGTGGTCCTCAGCGTCCACTGCCACAACGACCTCGGCCTCGCCGTCGCCAACACGCTGGCCGCGGTGCAGGCGGGCGCGCGGCAGGTCGAGTGCACGATCAACGGCATCGGCGAGAGGGCGGGCAACGCGGCGCTGGAGGAGGTGGTCATGGCGCTCACCGTCCGCAACGACCATTACGGCCACTGGACCGGCATCCGCACCACGGAGCTGTACCGGACCAGCCAGCTCCTCTCGCACCTGACGGGCATCCACCCGCAGCCGAACAAGGCGATCGTGGGCCGCAACGCCTTCGCGCACGAGGCGGGCATCCACCAGGACGGCGTGCTGAAGGAGCGCACGACCTACGAGATCATGACGCCGGAGCAGGTCGGCGCGCCGGGGACGCGGCTGGTGCTGGGCAAGCACTCGGGCCGGCACGCGCTCGCGCGGCGTTACCGGGAGCTGGGCTACGAGCTGGACGGCGAGGACCTGGACCGGGCGTACCGGCTGTTCAAGCTGCTGTGTGACCAGAAGAAGCAGGTCCTGGACGAGGACCTGATCGCGATCCTGCACCACGGCACCATGCGGGATGCGCCGGAGACCTACCGGCTGGCCGCGCTGGAGGTGGTGTGCGGCAAGCGCCGCTCGGCCGCGCGGGTCCGCATCGCCGACGGCGACGGCACCGAGCGCGAGGCGGAGGCGGATGGCGACGGGCCCATTGCCGCGGCGTTCACGGCGATCGAGCGGGCCACGGGCATCCCGATCGAGCTGGAGGACCTGACCATCCGCGCCGCGACGCCGGGCCGCGATGCGGTGGGCGAGGTGTCCATCCGCGCGCGGATCGAGGGGAAGACCTTCACCGGCCGCGGCGCTTCGACGGACGTGGTGGACGCCGCAGCGCGCGCCTACCTCCACGCGCTGAACAAGGCCGCGCAGGCGCGGGAGCTGGAGGCGAAGGCGCTGGAGGAGGCCAGCTACCTGTGGGGGGTGTGATGGAAAGCGCAAGGGCGAGCGCGTGGGCGGGGGCGGGCGATGACCCGGTCCGGCCCCGGCCCGAGGCCGAAGGGAACGGCGCCGCGCGCGCCGGGGCGCGGCGGCCCATGACGATCACCGAGAAGATCCTGGCGGCGCACGCCGGCCGAGACCAGGTCGTGCCGGGCGAGATCGTGGACGTGGAGCTCGATCTGGTGATCTGCCACGAGATCACCACGCCGCCGGCGATCCGGATGATGCAGGAGATCGGCGTGACGCGCGTGTTCGACCCGGAGCGCGTGCTGGTGACGCCGGACCATTTCGTCCCGAACAAGGACATCCTCACGGCGGAGCTGTCGCGCCGGCTCCGCGAGTGGGTGAAGGAGCAGGGGATCCCCAACTACTTCGAGATCGGCAACCACGGCATCTACGCCGCGCTGGCGCCGGAGAAGGGGTTCATCCGGCCGGGCATGACGGTGATCTGCGGCGACTCGCACACGACGACGCTCGGCGCGTTGGGCTGCTTTGCCGCCGGTGTCGGCTCGACGGACCTCGCCGCGGCCCTCGCGACGGGCCGGCTCTGGTTCCGCGTGCCCGAGTCGATGCGCATCGAGGTGCGCGGCCGGCTGCCGCTCGGCGTCTACGCGAAGGACCTGATCCTCTACGTCATCTCGAAGATCGGCGTGGACGGCGCCCGTTACCGCGCCATGGAGTGGGCCGGAGAGGCCATTTCCGCGCTCTCCATGGAGGCGCGGATGACGCTGACCAACATGGCGGCGGAGGCGGGCGCGAAGTCGGGCATCGTCCCGCCGGATGATGTCACCCTCGAGTACGTGCGGGCGCGGACGGACCGGCCGTTCACGGTCTACACCTCGGACCCGGACGCCGAGTACGTGGAGCGCGTGGAAGTGGACGCGAGCACGCTCGAGCCCATCGTCGCGCTGCCGAGTCTTCCGAGCAACGGTCGGTTCATCAGCGAGGTGGAGCCGGTCCCCATCGACCAGGTCTACATCGGCTCGTGCACGAACGCGCGGATCGAGGACCTGCGCGAGGCCGCGCGGATCCTGCGTGGCCGGCGGGTCGCGCCGGGCGTGCGCGTCATCGTGGTGCCCGCGACGACGGGCGTCTGGCGGCAGGCGCTGGAGGAGGGGCTGCTCGCCACGTTCGCTGAGGCGGGCTGTGTCGTCTCGACGCCGACCTGCGGCGCGTGCCTGGGCGGGCACATGGGCGTGCTCGCGAAGGGTGAGCGCTGCCTCTCGACGACGAACCGCAACTTCACCGGCCGCATGGGCCATCCCGGCGCCGAGGTGTACCTCGCCTCCCCTGCGACCGCCGCAGCGACCGCGGTGACCGGCCGCATCACCGATCCGAGGGAGTTCCTGCAATGAGTGCCACGACCACGACGCTGCGCGGCAGGGCACGCGTGTTCGCCCGCGCGCACATCAACACGGACGAGATCATCCCGGCGCGTTACCTCAACACCGCGGACGAGGCAGCGCTCGCCGCACACGTGATGGAGGACATCGATCCGGAGTTCCCGGCCACGGTACAGGCGGGCGACATCATCGTCGCCGGCGCGGACTTCGGCTGCGGCTCCTCCCGAGAGCACGCGGTGTGGGCGCTGCGCGGTGCGGGCATCCAGGCGGTCATCGCGGACTCGTTCGCGCGCATCTTCTTCCGCAACGCGATCAACAACGGGTTCCGCGTGATCGAGTGCCCGGGCGCCGCCGCCGCGCTCCAGGAGGGCGACGAGGTCGAGATCGACCTCGCCAACGGCCGGGTCCGCGCGCCGGCGCGGGGCGTAGACCTGGCGTTCGTACCACCCGGCGACTTCGCGGAGCAGCTCCTCGCCGCGGGCGGGCTGCTGCCGTACGTGGCTGCGCAGCTCGCAGCCCGCGCGTCCCGGACGAGCCCGGCGGACGAGCGGCACGCCGCTCCCGCGGCGGCGGGTGCCGCTCACCCGAGCGCGCCGACTCCCGAGCAATGACCGCCCCAGGAGGCCTGATGAACGTCATGACTGCTGCTGAAGCCCTGTGCCATGCGCTCGTCGCGGAAGGCGTGGACATCGTGTTCGGCCATCCCGGCGGGGCCATCCTGCCGTTCTACGATGCGCTGTACCGTGTGGGCGCGCCGCGCCACGTGCTGATGCGTCACGAGCAGGCCGCGGCCCACGCGGCGGACGGGTACGCCCGTGCCACCGGGCGCGTCGGCGTGTGCATCGCGACCAGCGGCCCAGGCGCGACCAACCTCGTCACGGGGCTGGCCACGGCGTACATGGACAGTGTGCCCGTCGTCGCGATCACGGGCCAGGTCGCCAGCACGCTGCGTGGCCAGGACGCGTTCCAGGAGACCGACATCCTCGGCATCACGATCCCGATCACCAAGCACGGGTTCCTCGTCGAGCGGCCGGAGGACCTGCCCGACATCGTGCGGGAGGCGTTCCGCATCGCGCGCTCCGGCCGGCCGGGCCCGGTGCTCATCGACATCCCGAAGGACGTGCAGAACGGGCCGTGCCCGTACGAGCCGGCGGCGGCCAGCGCCGGGGCCGCGAAGATCCTGCCGTGGCGGCCGGCGCACCACACCAACGGCGCGGGAGCGTCCACGAACGGCAAGCGTCCGGCGGTCCGTACGCACATCGATCTCGCCGCGCTGGATGCCGCTGCGAAGCTGATCAACGAGGCGGAGCGGCCGGTGATCATGGTGGGGCGCGGCGTCGTGGTGGCGGGGATGGCGGAGACGCTGCGCGAGCTGGCCGAGCGGGCCGACCTGCCCGTCGTCACCACCCTGCTCGGACTGGACGCGTTCCCGGCCACACACCCGCTGGCGCTCGGCATGCCGGGCATGCACGGCACGGTGCGCGCGTGCCGGGCGATCCAGCGTGCGGATGTGGTCCTCGGGCTCGGTCTGCGCTTCGACGACCGTGTGACGGGCCCGACGGCGCGGTTCGCGCCGGGCGCGACGATCATTCACGCGGACATCGACCCGGCCTCGATCGGCCGCACGGTCAGGCCCTCGCTGCGGATCGTGGGCGATCTGCGGGACACGCTGCCCGCGCTGCTCGAGCGCATCGCGCCCGCGGATCGCGCGGAGTGGTGGGCCGAGCTGCGGGAGTGGCCACGGGAGGCGGCGCCCGGTGCCGGCGAGGTCGCGGCGCGCGCCAGCGGCCCGTTGACGGCCCGTGAGGCGGCCCGCGCGCTCGCTGCACGCATCGCCGCCAGCGGCGGCATCGTCGTGACGGACGTGGGTCAGCACCAGATGCTCATCGCCCAGGAGCTGCGCGACGCCACGCCCGGCTCGCACCTCACCTCCGGCGGGCTCGGCACGATGGGCTACGCCCTGCCGGCGGCGCTCGGCGCGGCGCTGGGCCGGCCCGACCGGCGGGTCTGGGCGGTGGCGGGCGACGGCGGCTTCCAGATGACGCTCCAGGAGCTCGCGACCGTCGTGCAGGAGCGCGTGCCCATCCGCATCGCGGTGCTGAACAACGGCTACCTCGGCATGGTGCGCCAGTGGCAGGAGCTGTTCTACGAGCGGCGCTACTCCGCCAGCGCGATCACCGGCCCGGACTTCACGATGCTCGCCCGGGCCTACGGCATCCCCGCGCGCCGCGTCTCCCAAATGGACGAGCTGGAGGATGCGCTGGACTGGGCCGAGGGCGCGAACGGCCCCGCGCTGCTCGACCTGCGGCTGCCCGCCGAGGAGAACGTCTTCCCGATGGTCCCGCCCGGCGCTGCGCTGGACGAGATCATCACGGCGTCGAACGCGGAGGTCGCTGCATGACCGAGGCATTGATCGTTGCGCGACTGCGTGACCGGCCCGGCGCGCTCGAGCGTGCGGTCTCGCTGCTGCGCCGCCGCGCGATGGCCGTGCGCCGGCTGTCGGTCAACGCCGCGGGAGACGGCGTCGTCGAGCTGGTCGTGCGCGTGGACGAGAGCCGCACGCCGCGCGAGCGCGTGCGCCTCGAGCTGCTCGGCCTCGCGGACCTGCTGGACATCGCCGACGCGGCCGTCGTGCCCGTCCAACCCCCAACCGAAACAGGAGAAGCCACGGAATGAGCTCTGTGAGGATCTTCGAGGCCGCGGACGCGGACCCCAGTCTTCTCGCCGGCCGCCGGGTCGCAGTGATCGGCTACGGCAGCCAGGGCCATGCGCACGCGCTGAACCTGCACGACAGCGGCGTCGCCACGACGGTGGGGCTGCGCCCGGACAGCCGCTCCGCCGCCGCCGCGCGCGAGGCGGGGCTCGAGGTGCGCTCGATCCCCGAGGCGGTGGCGGAGGCCGACGTCGTCGCGCTCCTCATCCCGGACACGGTGCAGCCCGCCGTGTACCGCGACGAGATCGCACCCCACCTGCGGCCCGGCAGCGCGCTGCTGTTCGCCCACGGGTTCAACATCCACTACGGCCAGATCGAGCCGCCGGACAACGTGGACGTGATCCTCGTGGCCCCCAAGTCGCCGGGCCACATGGTCCGGCGCGAGTACAAGGAGGGTCGCGGCGTGCCCGCCCTCGTCGCCGTGCACCGCGACGCCTCCGGCCAGGCGCTCGGCATCGCCCTCGCCTACGCCCACGCGATCGGCTGCACCCGCGCCGGCGTGCTCGAGACCACGTTCGCGCACGAGACCGAGAGCGACCTGTTCGGCGAGCAGGCCGTGCTGTGCGGCGGCCTCAGCGCGCTCATCAAGGCCGGGTTCGAGACCCTCGTCTCCGCCGGCTACCCGCCGGAGCTCGCCTACTTCGAGTGCCTGCACGAGATGAAGCTGATCGTGGACCTCGTCTACGCCGGCGGCCTCACGGCCATGCGCCGCGGGGTGAGCGACACCGCCGAGTACGGCGACTACGTGTGCGGCCGGCGCGTGATCGGCGAGGCCAGCCGCGCGGCGATGCGGGAGATCCTGGAGGACATCCGGTCCGGCGCGTTCGCCCGGCGCTGGATCCGCGAGGCGGAGTCCGGCGGCCGGGAGTTCCAGCGCATGCGCGAGCTCGAGCGCTCGCACCCCATCGAAGCCGTGGGCGCGGAGCTCCGCGCTCGCATGGCGTGGCTCCAGGAGGGACGATGAGCGGCATCCCACGGACCGAATGGATCTGGCGGGACGGCACGTTCATCCCGTGGGAGGCGGCGACGGTCCACGTGATGAGCCACGTGGTTCACTACGGCTCGTCATTCTTCGAGGGGATCCGCTGCTACTCCACGCCGAACGGCCCGGCCATCTTCCGGCTGCGCGACCACCTGCGCCGGCTCCACGACTCCTGCCGCATCTACCGCACCGAGCTCCCGTTCAGCGTCGAGACGCTCGCGCAGGCGTGCTGCGAGCTGGTCGCGCGCAACGGCCTGGAGGACTGCTACATCCGGCCGGTGGTGTTCCGGGGTGTGGGCGCTCCCGGCCTCAACCCGGCGGCCAGCCCGGTCGAGACGTACCTCGTCTGCTGGCCGTGGGGCGCGTACCTCGGCGCCGACGCGCTCGAGCGGGGCGTGGACGTCCGCGTCTCGAGCTGGAGCCGCATGGCGCCCAACACGTTCCCGGCCATGGCCAAGGCCGGCGGCAACTACATCGCCGCGCAGCTCATGAAGATGGAAGCGCTCGCGGACGGCTACGCCGAGGCGATCGCGCTGGACCCGAACGGCCTGGTGAGCGAGGGCAGCGGCGAGAACGTGTTCCTCGTGCGCGATGAGGTGCTCATCACGCCGGCGCTCAACGGCTCCTTCCTGCCGGGCATCACCCGGGACACGGTGATCACCCTCGCCCGCGACCTCGGCATCCCCGTCCGCGAGCAGGCAGTGCCCCGCGAGATGCTCTACATCGCGGACGAGGTGTTCCTCACCGGCACGGCCGCGGAGCTCACGCCCGTCCGGAGCGTGGACCGCATCCCGGTCGGGAACGGCACGGTGGGCCCGATCACGCGGGCGATCCAGCAGAAGCTCATGGACATCCTGCACGGCCGCGCACCGGACCACTACGGTTGGCGTACGCCGGTCGGGCAGCCCACCGCCACGGCGGTGGCGTGACGGAGACGCAGAGCGTGGACGGAGAGGGTATGGTCGGCACGCACGGGGAGACGCGGAGCGCGCGGAGCACCGGCCAGGACGGCCAGGGCGCACCGGCGGCCGGGCCGCGCGGGTACAGCTCCGTCATCGTCGATGGTCGCGACCGCGCGGCGGCGCGCGCGATGCTCCGCGCCGTCGGCCTCACGGACGAAGACTTCCGCCGCCCGCTCATCGGGATTGCCAACACCTGGGCCGAGGTCACGCCCTGCAACGTGCACCTGCGCGCGCTCGCCGAGCGGGTGAAGGAGGGCGTGCGCGAGGCCGGCGGCACGCCGCTGGAGTTCAACACCGTCGTCGTCTCCGACGGGATCACCATGGGCACCGAGGGGATGAAGGCCTCGCTCGTGAGCCGCGAGCTGGTTGCGGACTCCATCGAGCTGGTCGCGCGCGGCCACATGTTCGACGGCATCATCGCGCTCGCCGGATGCGACAAGACCATCCCCGGCGCGGCCATGGCCCTCGCGCGGCTGGACCGCCCCGGTCTCGTGCTGTACGGCGGCTCGATCATGCCGGGCCACCACCGCGGCCGCGACATCACGATCCAGGACGTCTTCGAGGCCGTGGGCGCGTGCGCTGCGGGCCGGATCACGAAGCAGGAGCTGCACGAGATCGAGTGCGCCGCGTGCCCCGGCGCGGGCGCCTGCGGCGGTCAGTACACGGCCAACACGATGGCGACGGCGTTCGAGGCGCTGGGCATCTCGCCCCTCGGCAGCGGCACCGTGCCCGCCCTGGATCCCGCGCGCGACGAGGTGGCGCGCGAATGCGGTCGTCTCGCCGTGCGGCTGGTAGAGCGGGGTCTGCGGCCGCGGCAGATCATCACGCGGACGGCGCTGGAGAACGCGATCGCGGTGGTCATGGCCTCCGGCGGCTCCACCAACGCGGTGCTCCACCTGCTCGCGCTGGCCCGCGAGGCGCAGGTGCCGCTCTCCATCGACGACTTCGACCGCATCAGTGCGCGCACGCCGCTGCTCGCCGACCTCAAGCCCGGCGGCCGGTTCACGGCGCCGGACATGCACCGCGCGGGCGGCGTCGCGGTGCTGCTCCAGCGGCTGCTGGAGGCGGGGCTCATCGACGGCAACGCGCTGACGGTCACGGGCCGCGCGATCGCCGAGGAAGCCGCCGGCGCGCGGGAGACGCCGGGGCAGGAGGTGATCCGCCCGCTCGATCAGCCCATCAAGCCGACGGGCGGCATCGCGATCCTGCGGGGCAACCTCGCGCCGGAGGGGTGCGTGGTGAAGCTCGTCGGCCACGAGCGCACGACGCACCGCGGCCCTGCGCGGGTGTTCGACCGTGAGGAAGACGCGTTCGCGGCGGTGCAGGCGGGCCGCATCCGGCCGGGGGACGTGGTGGTGATCCGCTACGAGGGGCCGCGCGGCGGGCCGGGCATGCGGGAGATGCTCGGCGTCACCGCCGCGATCGCGGGCGCCGGCCTCGGCTCTGAGGTCGCGTTGCTCACGGATGGCCGCTTCTCCGGCGCCACCCATGGCCTCATGGTGGGTCACGTCGCGCCCGAGGCCGCGGTGGGCGGGCCGATCGCCGCGATCCAGGAGGGCGACATCGTCGTCATCGACGTTCCCAACCGGCGCCTGGACGTGGAGCTCGATGAGGCCACGCTGCGCCGCCGGCTCGATGCGTGGCGGCCACGGCCGATCCCCTACACCAGCGGCGTGCTGGCGAAGTACGCGCGGCTGGTGTCCTCGGCTTCGGAGGGAGCGGTGACGGCCTGGGCGCTGTAGGCGGGCGAGGGCGACACGAGGGCGAGGGCTTGCCGCTTCGGCATCCGTCGGGGTGTTCGAGGCGCACGGCGCTCGCAGGCCCGGGCAATCCTGGGTCCAACCCGTTCGCCCGGGCCGCCTCGCACCCGCTCACCCCGCCCCCGACTCCACTCCCTCGCCCTCGCCGTGGCCTCTCTCGACGTACTTCCTCACCTCGATCGCCATGGCGCGGAGTAGGCCCGCCTCACGACCGTCCAGCTCCGCGCGCCGCAGGATCGCGCGGACCGACCGCATGATCGCCTCCGGGTTGCGCGTCTTGAAGAATTCGATGGTCTCCAGCGCGCGCTCGATGTCGTGGAAGAGCGCGTCGAGCGCCGCGGGGGACGCGGGGGCGGCGGCCTTGCGGTGGCGGGGCAGCGCGCGCCCGGCGCCCGGGCCGGCGAGCCACAGCTCGTAGCAGATCAGCAGGACCGCCTGGGCGAGGTTGAGGGAGGAGTAGGAGGGCGACGTCGGCACCGTCAGCACGCGGTCGCAGAGGTCGAGCTCCTCGTTGGTGAGACCCACGCTCTCGGGACCGAACACCAGCGCGATCGGCCCCTCCGCCGCTGCGGCCAGCGCGAGCAGCTCGGGCGCGGCCTCGCGCGGATGCTGCCAGACGTAGGGCGCGGTCCGGCGCCGCGCCGTCGTCCCCACGACGTGCGCCGCATCGGCGAGCGCGTCCTGGAGCGAGTCGTGGATCTCGGCTTCCTCCAGCACGGCCTCCGCGCCGTGTGCGATGCCGGCGATCCGCCATGCATCGAACTCTGCAGGGCTGACCAGCCGCAGCCGGCGCAGCCCCATGTTCATCATCGCGCGCACCGTCCCCGCGATGTTCACTACGTCCTCCGTCCGGTGCAGCACGATGACGAAGCGATCGGCGAACTCGACTTCGCTCGTGGGAAGGTCCGTTTCCGTGTGCATGCGCGGGAACGTGCTCGGCGACCGGCCGTCGCGTCAAGCGGGCTCGTTACGACTCGCCGCGTTCGGCGGCGACGCCGATCGCGCCGCCCAGCGCGCGGACGGGGGCCCGCGGCGCTCGTCACGACCCGTCCGCTGTCGCGGCAACAGGCGGTGGCGGCGTGCACCGTGCCCCGGCGCCCTCGACGCGCCGCTCACGCGGGGACTCGCGGCCCGTGCGACGCAGCGGGCTCCAGTTCCCGCCGCCGGGCGTCTGCGGGCACGCCGAGCGCGAGCACCAGAGCCGCCGCGAGCGCGAGCGCCGCGCCCGCACCGAACGCCGCCGTTGCGCCGAACGTCTGCCAGATCCCGCCGAACAGCAGGCTCCCCGGCAGCGCGGTCAGCCCGACGACGAAGTGGAAGGCGCCGTACGCGCTCGCCCACCGTTCGGCCGGGGCGAGCCGCGCCACCAGCGCCTTCTGCGGCGCCTCGGTGAGCCCGTAGAACAAGCCGTAGACCAGGAACAGCGTCCAGCCGTGCCAGGGCTCGCTCGCCAGGCCGAAGGCCGTGTAGATCGCCGCGTAGACCAGCCACCCGAGGAGGATGGCCCGCTGTGTGCCGAACCGGTCTGCGAGCATCCCGCCCGGCACGCTCCACAGCATCTTGCTGACGTGGAACGCGCCCCAGAGCAGCGGCAACGTCTCCACCGGCACGCCGACCTGCTCGGCGCGCAGCAGCAGGAACGCATCGGACGCGTTGCCGAGCGTGAACAGCGCGACCGCGGCGAGGTAGACGCGGAACGGGCGCGGGAGCGCGGGGGCTGATGGGCGCCGCGCGGAGGCGGCAGCGAGGCCGCCGCCGTCCGGATCAGGGTGCGGCGCGGGCCCGCCGGAGGGTCTGTGGTCGCCGGACCCTCCCCGCGCCGCAGGACCGCCAGCGTCGCCGCCACCGGTCGCCGCGATGGCGCGGGAGGCGGCCGGGGCATGGCGGTCCTCACGAACCTTCCACACCAGCAGCACGACGGCCAGCGCCGCCGGCACGGCGGCGAGGGCGAAGACGAGCCGCACTTGCCCCGGCGCCAGCAGCAGGATCCCGCTCGCGAGCAGCGGGCCCAGGACCGCGCCGGCGTGGTCCGCGGCCCGGTGGAGCCCGAACGCGGTGCCGCGCCGGTCCGGCTCGACGGACTCGGCGAGCAGTGCGTCTCGCGGCGCGGTGCGGAGCCCCTTGCCGACCCGGTCCGTGAAGCGGACCGCCAGCACGTGCCACGGCGCCGTCGCCAGCGCGATCAGTGGCCGGACCGCGCCCGCAGCGCCGTAGCCCAGGCCGATCAGCGCCTTCCGGCGGCCCATCCTGTCCGAGAGCCATCCGCCGGCCCACTTCACCAGGCTCGCTGTGCTCTCCGCGACGCCCTCGACGAGGCCGAGGAACGCCGGCCCCGCCCCGAGCGTCTCGACGAGGAAGACGGGGAGCAGCGGGAAGATCATGTCGCTGGCCGCATCGTTGAGCAGCGACACGATCCCCAGCCACAGGACGTTCCCGCTGAGGAGGGCCCGGAGCCGCATCACGGCGAGACCCGAGGCCCGTGCAGTCCCGCTGGGCGGAGCGAACGGCCGTCAGCCTCCCCGCCCGCCGTTGCACCCGCAGTCCCCCTGCCCGGGTGGCGGGGAGGGAGCGCGGAGGCTCCCCGGGCGGAGGACGCCCGCGGCCGGGTTGCCCCCGCCCCCACTGGCACCTGCATCCCGAGCACGGCCGCTCGCGCCCGTCGTGTCGGCGCCGGCCACTGATGTGCGCGGACCAGTCCGACCGGACCCGTTCTTGCTGTTACGTCACCTGCCGGGGCCGGACAGAACGCCCGTCCTCGTGCATACGTCGATGCGGGAGGAGGTATGCGCTTTTTCTCGATACTCGTCACCGCCCTCGCACTCGTCTTGCCCGCACCGCTCGCCGCCCAGACCGGAGGGCAGGCGCCCTCCTGTCGCGGCTCCCTCGAGGGCGACCGGCTCACGACGACCATCACGTTCCCCAACGGCTACACGGTGGAGGGGCCGTGGCGCGTGAGCGGGAACCGCCCCGTCGCTCTCGAGGATGGGACGCGCGGTGTCGCCATGAACGCATCACTCGATCGAATCATAGAGGTGCAACCCGGCACGGGCCAGCGTGTGACGACGCCGTTCCCCGAGCCGATCGAGACGACGTTCGACGGCGAGAGCGAGCAGGAGCTCGTCGAGCGCGCGGCGCAGATCTGGTGCTTGACGGTGATCCGGGCCCAGCAGAACCACCAGCGGAACCAGTCGCAGCGCGGCCACCCCGGGCGTTGACGCTGCCCATTCGGCTCACGCCGTCCGCCTGACCGCGGCCCGCGCCGCGCGCCGATCGCCCTCGCGGCGGCCGACGAGCGGCCGGGCGCGGCGGGCGCCGTCTGTTCACGCGGCCCGCCCACCGCTACTTTGCCCTCCATGCTGACGCAGGCCTCCCACACGCCGGCCCTCTTCCGCCGCTACCCGGAGCTGGCCACGCGGATCCCGTGGCTGCCGATCGGCGACTTCCCGACGCCGGTGGAGCCGCTGGACCTCGGGGGGGCGACGCAGGGCGCCGAGCTCTGGGTCAAGCGGGACGACCTCAGCGGTCGGCCGTACGGCGGCAACAAGGTCCGCAAGCTCGAGTTCATCCTCGCGGACGCGAAGAGCCGTGGCGTCGAGCGTCTCATCACCGTCGGCGCCGTCGGCTCGCACCACGCCCTGGCCACGGCGCTCTACGGCCGCGCCCACGGCTTCCACGTCGCGCTCGTCCTGTTCCCTCAGCCGATGAACGAGCACGTGCGGCGCGTCCTGCTCCTGGACCACGCGGTCGGCGCCGAGCTGCGCTTCACGCCGCGGATGGAGACAGTGCCCGGCGCCGTGCTCGCGGCCCGCTTCGCCCACCGCGGCCACCGGCACCACGTGATCGCTCCCGGCGGCTCCGATCCCATCGGCACGCTGGGCTACGTCAGCGCAGGGCTCGAGCTGGCCGAGCAGATCGCGGACGGCAAGGCGCCACGGCCGGACGTCGTGCACGTGGCCGCGGGCACTCTCGGCACCGCCGCCGGGCTCGCCATCGGATTCGCGCTGGCCGGGCTCGACGTGCCGATCTCCGCCGTGCGCATCACCGGGCGCATCGTCGCCAACGAGCGCGCCCTCGCCCGCCTGGTCTCGCGCACGCTGGACCATCTCCGCAACGCCGGCCTCGCCTCCGCGCCCAGCCGGGCCAAGGTGCTCCGCCTCATCACCCTGCGCCACGAGTTCCTCGGCGACGGCTACGGACGCGAGACGCCGGCCGGCCGCGAGGCCGCCGCGCTCTTCCGGGACGCCGGCCTCATCCTCGACGCCACGTACACCGCCAAGGCCGCCGCCGGCCTGCTCGCGACGGTCCGCGCACGGCGCGGTGGTGTGCACCTCTTCTGGCACACCCTCAGCGCCCACGAACCCGTAGACGCGCTGGCAGGCGTCCGCGCCGAGGACCTGCCGGAGCCGTTTCGGCGCCTGCTGGGCTCGGCGTGACCGACTGCTGGCCGCGACCGACCATCCCCTGGCCTCCCCTCCCGGCCCGCGCGCGAGCCGGGGCGAGGGGCGCGGGCGCGGGCCGGGCGCGGCGTGGGCGTGGGAGCAGGCGCGGGCGCAGGCGCGGGCGTGCGCGGGCGTGCGCGGGCGTGCGCGGGCGTAGGCGCGGGCGTAGGCGCGGGCGTAGGCGCGGCCCGAGGCCCGGGCGTGGGCGAGCGCCTTTCTCCCCTGGCCGAGCCCATGCCCTCTGCAGCGCGCGGCAAACGCCCGTGGTCGCGACGCCGTGTGGCCGGTGCCCGGGAGATTCGCCGCGCCCCGCGCGGCCATCCTCCATGGCCTCGGGCCTGGGTCGCCGCGTGCGGGGCCTTCGCCGCGTCCGGCGCGGCGAAGCTCCACGGTTCAGCGCCGCGACCGAGGCGAGTTCGGGTCTTTGCCGCCTCCTCGCCCGTGGAGGCCGCGTCCTCGCCCCTGCCGGTCGCCGCGCTCCAGCGTGCGACCGTGCCGGCCCGCCGCGCCCCATCGCGCTCGTGCCGGGCACCGCGCTCCAGCGCGCGACGACAGCACCGCGGATCCGGCGAGGTGGGCCGGGCCATGGGTGGCACGAGTCTCGCCACGGGCTCGACGCCGCTCCGTCCTGCCCCTACCTTGGCACAGGATCCGAACCACGTACGGGAGCCTGGAATGTCAATGTCCATGAACCGTAACGCATACCCAGCGCTGTCACTGCTCGTCGCCTCGCTCCTCGGATTGACCGCATGCGCATCCAGGCAGCAGGAGCCGGTCGCCGTCGCGCCGACGCCTGTCGCTGCGCCCGAGGAGCGGACCGTCACCACCGCCGCGGATGTGCTCCAGCCGCCCGCGGCCGCGCTCCGGGTCGCGGACCGGGTCACGCTCACGGGCCGCGAGCTGGGAACGATGTGGACCTTCGAGAACCCGCCGCTCGACTACTGGCGCGAGCGCTACGGCTTCGAGGCCACCCCGGCCTGGCTCGAGAAGGTGCGGCTCGCCTCCGTCCGCTTCGGCGAGATCTGCTCGGCGTCGTTCGTCTCGCCGAACGGGCTCGTCGCGACCAACCACCACTGTGCCCGCCAGTGCATCGAGGCGGTCTCGACCAGCGAGCGGGATTACCTGACCGAGGGCTTCTACGCGCCCAGGCGAGAGGACGAGCTCGTCTGTCCCGACCTGTTCCTCGACCAGCTCGTCGAGATCCAGGACGTGACGCAACGCGTCCGCGCGGCCGTCCCCGCGGGCGCGGACGAGACGCGCATCGCCGCCGCCACGGACTCCGCGCGGCAGGCCATCGTCGCGGAATGCGAGAACACGACCGACTTCCAGTGTCAGGTCGTCTCGCTGTTCCACGGCGGCCAGGAGATGCTCTACCGCTACCGCCGCTACGCGCCGGTGAAGCTCGTCTTCGCGCCCGAGCTCCAGGCCGGCTACTTCGGCGGCGACCCGGACAACTTCACCTACCCGCGCTACACGCTGGACGTGGCGTTCGTCCGCGCGTACCAGCCGGACGGCGAGACGCCCGCCTCCACGCCCCACTACTTCGAGTGGGACGCGGACGGCGCGCAGGAGGGCGAGCTGGTCTTCGTCACGGGCAACCCCGGCACCACGAGCCGGCTGTTCACCGTGGCGCAGGTCATGTACGAGCGGCAGTACCGCCACCCGTTCATCCTCCGGCTGCTGAGCGGACAGCGGGACATCCTGCTGGAGATCGCGCGGCGGGGTCCTGAGGCGGAGCGCCAGGTGCGAGACCAGCTCTTCGGCATCGAGAACAGCCTCAAGGCGTATAGCGGTCAGCTCGCCGGCCTCCAGGACTCGATGCTGCTCGGCCGCAAGATCCGCTGGGAGCGCGAGTTCCGGCAACGCATCGAGGCCGATCCCGCGCTCCGCGCCGAGTACGGTGATGTCTGGGGCCGCCTCGAACGGATCCAGCAGCGCAAGCTCGAGCTCAGCCCGCGCATCAACGCGAACAACATCGACTTTCTGGCCCCGCCGCACCTCCAGCTCGCCGGCTACCTCGTGCGCTACGTGCGGCAAATGGGGCTGCCCGAGGACCAGCGCGGCGAGGCGTTCCGCGGCGAGAACGCCGCCCGGATCGAGAACCTGCTGCGCAACCCGGTTCCCGTGGATACGGCGCAGAGCATCCGCGTCCTCACGTTGCGGCTGGACATCGCCCGCCAGTTCCTGCCGCCGGACGATCCGTTCATCCGGGAGGCGTTCCGTCCCGGCGAGACGCCGGAACAGGCCGCGCGCCGCCTGGTCACCGAGACGCGCATCGCGGATCCTGCGTTCCGCCAGGAGCTGCTCGCCGGCGGCGCGGCCGCAGTGGCCGCGTCGAACGACCCCATGGTGCGCCTCGCTCGACAGATGGAGGACGAGTTCGCCCGCCTCCAACCGCAGTGGAACGAAGTGCAGGCCGCCGAGCGGGTCCAGAACGCGCGCCTCGGCCGCGCGCTCTTCGCCGCTTACGGCACGCAGCTCCCGCCGGACGCGACGTTCACGCTCCGCATCACGGACGGCGTCGTCGCGCGCTACCCGTACAACGGCACGGTCGCGCCGCCGCACACGTCCATCTACGGCCTGTACGCGCGCGCATCCGAGTTCGGCAACGAGATGCCCTGGACGCTGCCCAAGGCGTTCGCGGAGCGCCGGGACGCCGTGGACATGAGCACGCCGCTCAACTTCGTCACCACCAACGACATCACGGGCGGCAACAGCGGCAGCCCGATGATCGATCGTGAGGCGCGCATCGTCGGCCTCGTCTTCGACAGCAACGTCGAGGGACTGCCGTACGTGTTCCTCTACGGCACGCCCGAGTCGGGCCGCGCCGTCGGCGTGCATTCGGCGGGCATCCTGGAGGCGTTGCGCAACGTCTACCGCGCGGAGGCGCTCGTCCGCGAGCTGACCGCGCGCTGAACGACGGGCGCGGCGCCGGCGCCGCGCCCGTCCAACCCCAACGCACAACGGACCATCGAGATGAGCGACGTCCACGCCTACATCGACGCGAACCTCGATCGCTTCCGCGATGAGCTGTTCGAGTTCCTGCGCATCCCCAGCATCAGCGCACGGAGCGAGCACCAGCCGGACATGCAGCGCGCCGCCGAGTGGCTCGCGGCCCGCATGCGCGATGCCGGCCTCGAGGCGTCCATCGAGCGCACGCCGGGCCACCCGATCGTGGTGGGCGAGTGGCGGGGCGCCGGCCCCGACGCGCCCACGGTGCTCATCTACGGCCATTACGACGTGCAGCCCGCCGAGCCGCTGGAGCTGTGGACCTCGCCGCCGTTCGAGCCGACCATCCGTGACGGCCGGCTGTACGCCCGCGGCTCCGTGGACGACAAGGGGCAGCTCTACCTGCACGTCAAGGCGATCGAGGCGCACATGCGCACCGCGAGGCGGCTGCCCGTCAACGTCGTGGTGCTCGCGGAAGGCGAGGAGGAGGTGGGCAGCGAGAACCTGGTTCCGTTCATCGAGAAACACGCCGCGCGCTTCAGCGCCGACTACATCGTCATCTCCGACACGACCATGTTCGCGCCCGGCATGCCCACCATCGGCGCGTCGCTGCGCGGCATCGCGTACTTCCAGATCGATGTCGTCGGCCCAGCGCAGGACCTGCACTCGGGCACCTACGGCGGCGCGGTGGTGAACCCTGCCACGGCGCTCGCCCGCATCATCGCCTCGTTCCACGACGAGAACTGGCGTGTCGCCATACCGGGGTTCTACGACGACGTGGATCCTGCGCCCGAGTACCGGGAGCAGATCCGGGCGCTGCCGTTCGACGAGGAAGCGTTCAGGAAGGAGGTCGGCGCGCCCGCGCTGGACGGCGAGGCAGGGCAGACCACGCTGGAGCGGGTGTGGGTCCGGCCCACCATCGAGGTCAACGGCCTGCTCTCGGGCTACACGGGCGAGGGCTCCAAGACCGTGCTGCCGTCGAGGGCCATGGCCAAGGTGAGCTGCCGGCTGGTGCCGAACCAGGACCCTGCGAAGATCGCGCGGCTCGTCGAGGAGCACGTGCGGCGCGTCGCTCCCCCCGGCGTCGAGGTCCACTTCCAGCACATGCACGGCGGCCAGCCGTGGCGTGCGAAACTCGAGGGGCCGCTGTACCAGGCCGCGGCCCGGGCGCTGGAGCGTGCGTTCGGCCGTCCGCCGATCTACGCCGGCGAAGGCGGCTCCATCCCGATCGTGACGGAGTTCGAGCGGGTGCTCGGCGCGCCGGTCCTGCTCATGGGCTTCGGCCTGCCCGGCGAGAACGCGCACGCGCCGGACGAGTGGTTGAGCATGGAGAACTTCGAGAAGGGGACGCACGCGGCGGCGGCGCTGCTGGAGGAACTGGGATGACGCGGCCGGGTGCGCGTACGTCGAGGTGTACAAGTGCGTCGGCCTGAGTGAACGAGAACGCTGCGGCGACCAGCGCCCCGTGGTACTCCCGCCTGGTCGCCGCAGCGTTGCTGGGGCAGCTCTGCCGCCCGCCTACGCCGCGTCAGCCACGAACCCCAGCCACGCCGCTTTCTCGTACGCCCGACGCGATTCCGTCCGTCCGGGCGCATCCCTCACTGGGCGGTCGCCCGCTCCAGCTCGCTGAGCGCGGCGTTCATCTCGGCGCGGATCACGCGCCGGACCCGCATCACCTTGTCCGGATACCGGAAGCAGTCTGGCGTGTAGGTGCCGCGGACGCAGCCGTTGTAGCCCAGCAGCGCGCGGCGCTCGTCGCCGCGGTACATCTTCAGGAAGTCGGCGAGGATGCTGGTGCCGTAGCAGATGTTCTCCTCGATGTCGTAGAGGGCGCGGGCGTCGCGCTTGCAGCCGGCCCAGCGGCCCACGTGCTCCGGCATCACCTGCATCAGCCCGCGCGCGCCGACGGGGCTGGTGGCGTCCGGGCGGCCGCGGCTCTCCACCACGAGCACGGACGCGACCGTCGCCGGATCCAGGCCCTTGCGGCTGGAGTGCTCGACCAGCGGCCAGGCCATCCGCCGGGCCAACGAATCGGCGACGCCCATGCGTCGTAGCGCCCGCTCCAGTGGGGCGACGTGCCACTTGTACAGCAGCACGTACGCCTCCGTGTCCATGCCCGCCAGGCGGACCTGCCGCAACCGCTCGCCCAGCGCTTCCAGCTCGGCCCGGGAGGGCGTCGCCTCCGCTTCGCGCATGGCCGCGTGTTCCGGCAGCGCAAGGGCGCGGGCGGTCAACTTCCCGACGCCGATGCCGCTCAACAGCAGCACCGGCGCCGCGGCCGGGATGATCACCACACGGCGCAGCAGACGCTCCAGCTCCTCGACGCACGAGCGGCGGTGCTGCGGCGTTCGGCGACCCCGTCGTCGGAACATTCGCATGAGTTTCGGATGGTGACTTCGCTCCGGGGGCGGCCGGAATTTCGCGGGCGGGGCGGGCCAACGCAAGGTGGCGCGCGCGGCGCCCGCCGTTCCGGCCTGTCTTCAGGAGCTGGGGAGAGCTTCCGGGCCGGCGCCCGCCACCCGGGGCGGCGCCGGGTTCACCACTCCTCTTCCTCCCGCGGCTCGCGCACGAGCACCAGGATCGCGGCCTGGGGCACGACGAGGTACTTCTTTGCCTCGAACGTGATCTCCACGGCCGCACGGCGGAAGAAGATGGCGTAATCGCCAGGCATGGCCTGGACGGGGAGGTAGCGCGGCTCGCTGGTGCCGATCTTCCACGGCTCGTTGTCCAGCTCGGTGGGAGCCGAGATCGGGATGCCGGGGCCGGTCGCGACCACGGTCCCGCCCTGCACGGCCTGGCTGTCGATGGCGCTCGGCGGCAGGTACAGGCCGACGCGGCTCCGCTCTTCGCCCTCTTCAGGGGCGATCAGCACGCGATCACCGACGACGATGAGCTGCTTCGCTTTCCGTTCCATACGTCCGAAGCAATATGAGCCAGACACGTTCACGCGCAAGGATTCCCTACCCGGCGGCCCCCGCTCCCGATCCGCTATGGCCCTGCTACGCCCGGCCACGCACTGTGTGGGCACCGCCCGTGCCGCGGCGGCGTCGGGCCGCGGGGGCGGGCATCCCCCCTCGATCGCCGGCCGTTCGCCGGAAGGAGGAGCCCATGACCACGGAGCGTGGCCGTCCGCGTCCGCCAGGGGCCACCCGGGAACGCGGGGCCGCGCCGGAGCGCAGACCGTACACGTTCGTGCTGGACGCCGGGCTCGTCGAACGGGCCCGCCGCGAGGTCGGCGAGGCGGACGTCGTGCGGAGCATCGAAGCGGCTCTGGCCGCGGCCATCGACTACCAGCTCTGGGTCCGGGAAGTCGCCGCCGGCGAGCGGGACGCGCTTTCGTGAGCCGCCCGGTCCGCCGCCAGCCGTCGGTGCGGCGCCATCGGACGCCGAAGCGGCAGGCGTCCGAACCCGGACCAGCCCCCCGACCCGGACTTCGCCGCCGGCGCCGCGGTCCACGGCCACGACGCCGCCCAGCGGCTAGCCCCGGGTCGGCGCGCCCTGGACCGCGGGAAGCCCGGGAGACGGCGCCAGCGCCAGATCCTGCCGGTGCTCCTGCCGGCCAGAGCCCGCAGCACCGGGGCCACCCGTGGCGGCTGCGCCGCGCCCGGCGCCGCCAAGACGGCCACGAGCAGGGCGCCCCGATCCACGCCCGCGTCCCACGTCGCCCGCCGCGCGGGGCACGGCCAAGGCCCGGCCTCACACCCGCCCACGAACGGAAAGCCACCCCGGGACGCCACCCCTCGGCGGCGCCACCTGCTGACCCGGCGTAGGATCATGCTGCTTTCCTGTTTTCGGCTTCGACTGGGCAGACTGGGGTGGGGTCCGGAGCAAGATTGACGGAAAGCGGACCGATTTTGCCGAGCAAGGGTTTAGACGGCGGAGACGCTCTGCATTACTGTGGTGACACTCGGGCGCTGCACCGCTGCGGCGCCGTCGGTGAAACCCTCTGACGCAGGAGCAGAACCATGAACCGCGCTCTCCGCTCCATCCTCGTCGTTTTCGGCCTGTTCTTCTTCGGGTCCCTCACGACGGCGTGCACCAACCTGCCGCTGGAGGTCGTGCAGCAGGCCAACGAGCAGCCCGATGCCGGCAACGATGATGGCAACGACGACGGCGACGAGGAAGACGGCTACGCGAACAACAACTGAGGCCGTTGCTGGGTCGCTGGCCGGCTAGCGGCTGGCAGGCGCCAGCGCCTCGGTGCTGTAGGCCTCGACCTCCGACGCAATGCGGACCGCGACGGCGCCGGGCCGCTCCACGGCGGCCGGCGCCGGCCGGATCCCCTCCGCCGCAGCCTCCAATAGCCCGAGCGTCTCTTCGGCGCGGATGAGCTGCTCGTTGAAGCGGTGCTTCTCGGCGAGCTCGATGGCCTTGCGCAGGTGCTCCCGCGCGTCGTCCACGTCGCCGATCAGGACGCAGCCGCGACCGATGTGCAGGTGGATGTACGTGCACGACCAGGGGTCGTAACGCCACTGCTCCTCGTCTTCCATCAGCGCCTTGCGCCGCTCGCGGAACGCTTCCGCGTTCCCTGCCTCCGCCGCCACCAGCGCGTAGTCCGCCGCGGCCTGGTTCCGCGTCACCAGGTCCGTGGACCGGGCCAGGATCAGCGAGTAACAGCGCTCGGCCGCCGAGTACAGGCCCAGCTGCGCGAACGCGCGACCCAGGTTGCCCAGGATCGGATTCTGGGCCTCGCCCTCCTCGACCATCCGGGCCGCGGTCCAGCCGTACTCCACCGCCTGCTCCAGGTCGCCCGCCGTCAGCGCCGCGACACACAGACTGTTCAGGGCCGTGGCCACCACGAAATCGTCCCGCCACTCCCGACCGCGCTTGAGCACCTCTTCGAGCATGGCCCGCGCCTTCGGGTAGTTCCCCTGGTACCAGTACGCGATGGCCAGCCCGTCCATCGCCCGCGCCCACTGCTGGCGCTGCCCCATCTCCTCGGACCGCCGGATCGCCTCCCGGTAGTACCGCTCGGACTCGTCCCAACGAGCCGCCTTGCGGAGCACCCGGCCCAGCAGCCGCAGCGCCGTCGTCTGGTCCTGCCCCAGGCCACAGACTTCGGCCAGCTCCAGCGCCGTGAGGTAGTATTCCTCCGCGGCGCGGTAATGCCCGGCCGCCTCGATCGCCTCGCCCATCTCGATGGTCGCGGTCACCAGTGCGGTCGGCGTCCGCTCGCGGATCTTGTGCAGGAAGGCCGCGAGATGCGCCCGCTCCGGGTCACGCGCCGAGAGGTGCCCCAGCTCCTCGCGCACGCCCTCGATCTGCCGCTCATACGAGTCCACCGGCACACGGTCGATCCCGTGACGCAGTAGCCGGTGCACCGGCCGCAACGCGAGGAAACGCAGCCGAGCACGCCGCCCCAGCTCCGCGTCCCGCTCCCGGCCCTCGAGGTCGCCGAGCGCCATCCACGCGGCAAACGTCTTCTCGCGTTGCGGCATGGGAAGCGGCGCGATCCGATCGTAACGTGCCATAGAGCCTTATCCAGTCGCAGTGAGTCGCTGGTATACGCCGTCGCCGGGACACTCGCTGAGGAACAGGTCGAGCGCGTGATCCAGACCCTGTTCGCTGCGGAGCGGGCTCGGGCGCCCTCCGATCGTCGCCTTGATCGCACGGCGGAACGCCGCCCCTGAAGAGTAGCCGAGCTGGTACGCGACCGACTCCACGCTACGGCCGGGCTCCAGCAGCCACCGCAGGCCGTAGAGCACCCGCAGCCACAGGAGCAGACGCCCCGGCGTCGGCAGGCCCCACCGCTCGCAGCGGCGTTCCAGCGTCGACACCGACATGCCGTGCGCCTCCGCGACGTCCGGAACCTGGATCTGCTCCGGGATCCGCTCCGCCGCGAAACGCACGAGCGCCCGCCCTTCTTCGCTCACGCGGCCGCGCAACCGCGCATCCACCAGCGGCGCCAGGCCGCCGTTCAACGCGCTCCGCAGCACCTCGCTGACGAGATACCGGTCGTCCGCATCGCGGGAGGGCACCACTTCCCACGCGCCGGCCTTGCCGAGCCGGAACAGCTCACGGCCATCCAGCTCACCCCAAACGATCAGCGGTGTGATCGGGAACCGCTGCGCGAAGCGGTAGACCCTGAGCACGCCGTCCTTGCGGTCTTCTGCATGGATGTCCGCCACCGCCGCCGCGACCGGCTGCTTGCGCACCAACCGGTAAAGCTCCCGCCACGATTCCGCCCAGACCACCTGGTGCGGAGGTGCCGCGTTCCGTAGCGCTTCCCGATCGAGTCGGTCCGGAAGCAGAGCGGCTATGAGGGCCATGGGGTTACCTGACGGAAAAGGACACATGCCTGACGGACCTTGAGTCTAGCTCCCCGTCCAGGAACGCGCAAGAGAGCTCCCGTGGCGCCGCCGGGCCCCGCTCTCGGGACTCAGAAGACACCGGCGCCCCCCGGGCCATGCACCCGGAGGGCGCCGTCGGGGCTCCGGCTCGCCGCCCGCCCACGGCCCGCTGGGCTCGCGGGGCGCGGCGCGCGTCACGGACGACGGGCGGTCAGCCGGCCTCCTGCAGCGCCGGCCTGGCCTGACCGGCCGCGGTGGGCGCATCGATGATGCCGGCTTCGAGCCAGGCGTGCCGTCCGCCGAGCACATCGAGCGCGACGCGGTAGCCGCGTGCGTCGTCGTTGTGGAAGACCTCGCGGAAACGGGCGCGGATGCGGCGCCGCGCGCCGCGGCAGAACAGGTCCGCCAGCTCCACGGCGCGCCGGCCCTCGTCGCCGCCGGCGCGGACGAGCATCTGGGCGCGCACGCAGGTGGCGGCCATGGCGAACAGCTCGGCGCCGACGTCCACCAGCCGGAACAGGACCGACTGCTTCTTCTCGAGCTTGGGGCCGTAGCGGGCCATGGCGTAGAACAGCATCCGGCCGAGGCGCCGCGCGGCGCGGTCCGCGTAGCGCAGGTGCCGCGCCAGCGGGCCGAACTCGGCGTAACGCGGCCAGCGCCCCCAGCCCAGCCACAGCCGCGGGTACCAGCCCGCGAAGTGGACGCCGAGGTTCAAGGCGCCACGCAGCTTGGCGCCCGCGGGCGCTTCCGGATCCACGAACGCTCCGGCGCGCTGGAGGTGGGGGTCCACCGCCTCGCGCGCGATGAACAACCGCATGATCTCGCTCGAGCCCTCGAAGATCATGTTGATGCGGAGGTCGCGCATCGCGCGCTCCACCGGGATCGGCGCCTCGCCCCTGGCGGCCAGCGACGCGGCGGTCTCGTAGCCGCGGCCGCCGCGGATCTGGACCGTGTCATCGATGACGCGCCAGGCGGCCTCCGAGTTGTACATCTTCGCGATGGCGGCCTCCAGACGGATGTCCGACTTGCCCGCATCCGCCAGCGCGGCGGACAGCTCGGCCACCGCTTCCATCGCGAAGGTCGTGGCGGCCATGTTGGCGAGCTTCTGGGCGATGGCGTCGTGCCGGCCCACCGGCAGGCCCCACTGCTGCCGCTCACTGCCCCAGCGCCGCGCGACCTGGAGGCACCACTTGCCCGCCGCCGCGCACGTCGCGGGGATCGTGAGCCGGCCGGTGTTCAGCGTGATCAGCGCGAGCTTGAGCCCCTTGCCCACACCCCACAGCACGTTCTCCTTCGGCACACGCACGTTGTTGAAACGGATCACGCCGTTCTCGATGCCGCGCAGCCCCATGAACTCGCAGCGGTGCACCACCTCGACGCCCGGCCACGACGTCTCCACGATGAACGCGGTGATGCCGCGCCTGCCCTTGCCGTCCGGCGCCGGCGTGCGCGCCATCACCACCATGATCTCGGCGACCGGGCCGTTGGTGCACCACAGCTTCTCGCCGTTCAGGATGTAGGCGCTGCCGTCTTCGGTGGGGTCGGCCGTCGCGCTGATACGGGCGGGGTCGGAGCCCACATCCGGCTCCGTCAGCGCGAAGGCGGAGACCGCGCCCTGCGCCAGCCGCGGCAGGTACTTCCTCTTCTGCTCCTCCGTCCCGAACATCTTGAGCGGCTGCGGCACGCCGATGGACTGGTGCGCGGACAGCCACACGCCCAGCGCCGCGCAGCGCGTGCTCAACAACGCGATGGCGCGGTTGTAGGCCCGCTGATCCAGCCCCAGGCCGCCGTACTCGCGCGGGATCTTCATGCCGAAGGCGCCCAGCCGCCGGAGCCCGTCGATCACCTCCGGCGGGATGCGGCCCTCGCGCTCGATGCGCTCCGGGTCCACCTCCTTCTCCGCGAACTCGCGGAGCTTCTCGAGGAACTCCGCCGCACGCGCTTCCGACTCGGGATTCGGTTCCGGATGCGGATGGATCAGGTCGAGCCGGAGCCGGCCGAGGAACAGCTCGCGCACGAAGCTCGGCAACGCCCATTCGCTCTCGCGCGCCGCCTCGGCGACCGCGCGCGCTTCACGTTCCGTGACCTGCGGCGCCGTCGTGCTCATCGATCCCCCTGGCGAAGGATGTACTTCGCGATCGTCTGGAGCTGCATGTTGCTGGTCCCCTCATAGATCGTGCCGACCTTGGCATCCCGGTACAGCTTCTCGACGGGGTACTCCCGCGTGAAGCCGTAGCCGCCGAACAGGTCGATGCACTGCGAGGCGATGCGCTGCGCGACCTGCGACGAGTACAGCTTGGCCATCGCCGCCTCCACCAGGAACGGCTGGCCCGCGTCCTTCAGCCGCGCCGCGTTGTAGACCATCAACCGTGCCGCTTCCAGCTCGGTGCGCATCTGCGCGAGCTGGAACTGCACGCCCTGGAAGTCCGCGATCGGCCGGCCGAACTGGTGCCGCTCACGGACGTAGCGCAGCGTGTGGTCCAGCGCGCCCTGCGCGAGCCCGAGCATCTGTGCGCCGATGCCGATGCGGCCCTCGTTCAGGGTCTCGATCGCGACCTTGTAGCCAGTGCCGACGGCGCCCAGCACGTTCGAATCCGGCACCTGGGCGCCATCCAGGATCAGCTCCACCGTGGAGGACGCGCGGATGCCCAGCTTGTCCTCCTTCTTCCCGATGGACACGCCCGGCGTATCGCGCTCCACCAGGAACGCCGTGATGCCGCGGTAGCCGTCCTCCGGCCTCGCGTTGGCGAAGACGATGAACAGGCCCGCCTCGGCGCCGTTGGTGATCCACAGCTTCTGCCCCTCAAGCCGCCACCCGCCGTCCGTGCGCACCGCGCGCGTCGCGAGCGAGAACGCATCCGAGCCGGAGCCCGCCTCCGAGAGGGCGTACGAGCCCACCATGTCCCGCGCAAGCCGGGGCAGGTAGCGCTCCTTCTGCTCCTCCGTGCCGTACTTCAGGATGCAGTTGTTGACGAGCGTGTTCTGCACGTCCACCAGCACGCCGACGGCCGGGTCGACGCGGGACAGCTCCTCCACGATCAGCACGGCCGTGAAGAACGAGGCGGCCGTCCCACCCCACTTCTCGGGCACCTCGACGCCCATCACGCCCAGCTCGAAGAGCTGCGTGATGAGGTCCGGGTCCATCTGCCCCGCCTCGTCCATCGCGCGCACGCGGGGCGCGACCTCCTGTTCCGCGAACTCCCGCACCGTCTGGCGCAGGAGCTGCTCCTCTTCGGTGAGTAGCGTGAGAGGCGGGCGGGCCACCTCGGGCAACATGAGCGCCATCTTCGGATCGGACTCCTTCCGGACGGGATCCCCGCGCAGCGTGGGTACGCCTGGGCGACCGTGCCAATTGTACGCCGCGCGCACGGCGCGGGCCAGGCGCCGGCCGCCCCCGCGCCTGGCAGATCCTCCTACCCGCGATCGCCGCGCGCGCTCCGGGCACGCCGCGGAGCCCCATTTGACGCGCCCCGCGGCGAGCCTAGATTAGCCATACCTATGGATCTCGACGCTCTCGTCGCTCCGCTGCGCGCTGATGTCCGCGGTGGCGCAGCCGAGCTCGCAGGCAGCGCGGTCGCGCTCTTCGAGGCCGCGCTCGCCGAAAGCGCCGCGACCGACGTCGAGGACTTCCGCGCGTTCCTCTCCCGGCTCGCCGCCCGCACGCTGGAGGCGCAGCCCTCCATGGCGCCGCTGGTCACACTCGCCGCAACCGTCCTCCTGGCCGCATCCGGCACCGCTTCGGTGGAGGAGGCGCGGGCGGCCACACGCCGCGCCCTCGACCGGTTCCGCGAACGCATCCGGTCCGCGAGCCGGGAGGCCGCCGCGCGCGCCGAGGGGCTCATCCCCGCAGGCGGGCGGGTGCTCACGGTCTCGTCGTCGTCCACCGTGCGCGCGGCGCTGCTCGAGGCCGCCAAGCGCCGCTCGTTCGATGTGGTGTGCCTCGAGGGCCGGCCCAACTTCGAGGGCCGCTCCCTCGCCGCCGCCCTCGCCGCCGCGGGTGTACGCGTCACCCTCGCCGTGGACGCGGCCGTCGCCGCCGTCATCCGCGGCTGCGACGTCGTGCTCACCGGCGCCGACTCGATCGGCGACCTCGGCGTCGTCAACAAGATCGGCACGCGCCCCGCCGCCCAGGCCGCGAAGAGCGCCGGCATCCCCATCTACGCCCTCGCCGACACCACGAAGATCCTGCCGTGCGGCGTGCCACAGCTCGTGGAGGACGACCGCCCCGCCGCCGAGGTCTGGCCCGAAGCGCCGCCCGGGGTCGCCATCTGGAACCGCTACTTCGAGGCCACGCCGCTCTCGCTCTTCGCCGGCGTCGTCACCGAGGCCGGGCTCCGCACGCCCGCCGAGCTCGAGGAGCTGCGCGCCGGCCTCGAGCTGCCCGCCGAGCTGCGCCGCTTGCTGGCCCGCTGATGCACGAAACGCCGCCGATCCCCATGAGGACCGGCGGCGTTCGTCTGTCTGCCGCGACCCGACGCGATGCCGCGTTCGGCACCGGATCGGCGCGGACAGGTGGTCGCGTCTCGAATCGGCTAGGCGCCGATGCGGCGATCGCTTGCCCGTGTCAGGTCGCGGTCAGGACTCGTACTGGACAAGGATCACCTCCTTCGTTGAGTGGACGATCGGGCGTGGACACCAGCGGGCCCTCGGTCCCGCGGTCCGGCCACCGCGCCGCCTGGGGTCACGGCGGCCGGCCCAGGCCCGCGGCGGCACGACCGCCGCGGGCCCCGCCTCTACTCTACCCGAGCGGCGGAGGTTCCGCAAGCCGCGCGCGCTTGCCTTCCATCCGGCCGCCAGCCATACTCCCGGCATGGAGCAGGACCGTCTTCGCGAGATCGTTTCGCTCGTCCGGCAGGTACGCCACGATGCGAACAACCCCCTGACCGCCGCGCTCGGCAACGTCCAGCTCGCCCTCGGCGAGCCGGTGCTGGACGACGCCGAGATCCGCCGGACCCTCCGCACCGTCGAGGCGGAGCTGCTGAAGCTGGCCGAGATCCTCCGCCGCCTCGACGCCGTCAAGGCCTTCGCCGCCCCGGCCCCGACACCGCCGGCTCCGCCCGCCTGACATCGGCGCGTCGAGCCACCTTGACGCTCGGATGCGCCCAACCTATTGTCACCCGCCCGTGAACGGGGCGGCACTCGCGTCGATGTTCGCGTAGGGAGGCACCATGTCGGAGATTCCGCCGGACCTGCTGTATTCGGAGGAGCACGAGTACCTGAAGCCGACGGGCGAAGAGGGCATCTACCAGGTCGGCATCACGGATTACGCGCAAAGCGAGCTGGGCGACATCGTCTACGTCGAGTTGCCGGAGGAAGGCAGCAAGTTCTCGCGCATGGAGCCGTTCGGCACCGTCGAGGCGGTGAAGGCCGTGAGCGACCTGTATTGCCCTGTCTCCGGCGAGGTGGTGGAGGTCAACACGGCGCTCGAGGACGATCCCGGGCTGATCAACACCGACCCCTACGGCGAAGGGTGGATGATCAAGCTGAAGATCGCGGACGAGGGCGAGCTCGACTCGCTCCTGGGCGCCGCGGAGTACGCCGCCCACATCGGCGAGTCGCTGCGATGAGCTACGTCCCGCACAGCCCGGACGACGTCCGGCGCATGCTGGATGTGATCGGTGTCTCATCGGTCGCGGACCTGCTCGCCGACATCCCGCGGGAGTACCTGCTCGACCGGCCGCTGGATCTGCCGCCCCCGCTGTCGGAGTGGGAGACCGCGCGGCTGCTCGCGCAGAAGGCGGCCGCGAACGAGACGCTGATCTGCTTTGCAGGCGGCGGCATCTACGACCACTACGTACCGGCGGCGGTGGACATGATCCTCCGCCGTTCCGAGTTCTATACCGCGTACACGCCCTACCAGCCCGAGGTCAGCCAGGGCACACTCCAGGTCATTTACGAGTTCCAGAGTCTGGTCTGCGAGCTGACCGGCATGGACGTGGCCAACGCGTCCATGTACGACGGCGCCAGCGCGACGGCCGAGGCGATGCTGATGGCGCGCTCGATCGCGCGCGGGGCGAGGGGCGCGGTGGCGGTCGCCGGCAACCTGCACCCGCACTACCGCCGCGTGCTCGAGACCTACAACGCGGGGGTCGGTCTCGAGATCCGGACCGTCCCGTTCGGCGGGGACGGGCGGCTCGACCTGGACGCGATGCGCGCCGCCGTGCGTGATGACACCGCCGCCGTCATCGTCCAGAGCCCCAACTTCTTCGGCATCATCGAGGACTGGTCCGCCGCCGCCGACATCGCGCACGCGGCGGGCGCGCTGCTCATCGCCGTCTTCGACCCGGTCAGCCTCGCCCTGCTCCGCTCGCCTGGCGAGTGTGGCGCGGACATCGCCGTGGGCGAGGGGCAGGGGCTGGGCAACGCCATGAGCATGGGCGGCCCCGGCCTCGGCCTGTTCGCCTGCCGTCAACAATTCGTGCGGCACATGCCGGGGCGTATCGCCGGCATGACCGTGGATCAGGACGGCAAGCGCGGCTTCGTGCTCACCCTCCAGACGCGCGAGCAGCACATCCGCCGCGAGAAGGCGACGTCCAACATCTGCACCAACCAGGCGCTGAACGCGCTCGCCGCCACCGTCTACCTGGCGCTGGTCGGCAAGGAGGGGTTGCGGCGCGTGGCTGAGGCGTCGCTGCGCGGCGCGCACTACGCCTTCGAGCGCCTCACCGCGCTGGACGGCATCGAGCCGATGTTCCCGGGCGGCCCGTTCTTCAAGGAGTTCGCGCTGCGCACCGAGCGGCCCGCCCGGGAGCTGATCGAGGCCGCCCGCGCGCGTGGGGTGCTCGCGGGCATCGCCCTCGACCGGTTCCAGGACGTGCTGCCGGTCCGCGACGGGCTGCTCGTCGCCGTCACCGAGAAGCGGAGCAAGGAGGAGATCGACCTGCTGGTCAGCGCCCTCAGCGGCTGAGCACGATGCAGGCAAGGGAGGGATCCATGGCGCGGCTCACCTGGCACGGTCATGCCTGTTTCACGCTCGTCACCGACGACGGCACCCGGATCATGTTCGATCCGTGGCTGGACCAGAACCCGGCCGCGGACATCCGTACGGACCAGGTCCAGGCGCTGGACTACATCCTGGTCAGCCACGGCCACTTCGACCACTTCGCCGACGCGATCCCGCTGGCCAGGAAGACCGGGGCCACGCTGGTGGCGATCTACGAGCTCGCGGCTTTCGCGCAGTCCAAGGGCGTCGAGAAGACGCACGGCATGAGCATCGGCGGCGGGTACCGGTTCCCCTTCGGCTACGCGAAGCTGACGCCCGCGCTGCACGGGCCGAACGTCGCCGGCGATGACGAGGGCACCTTCACCTGCATGCCGGGCGGCTGGTGGCTCGACCTCGGCGGCAAGCGGCTGTACCACGCGGGCGACACCGCGCTGATCACCGACATGCAACTGTTGAAGGGCAGGGTGGACGTGGCGCTGCTGCCCATCGGCGACAACTATACGATGGGCCCGGAGGACGCCGCGCGTGCCGTCGAGTTCATCGAGCCGCGCATCGTCGTGCCGATGCACTACAACACGTTCGACCTCATCCGGCAGGACCCGGCGGAGTTCGCCCGCCTCGTGGGCGACCGCGCCCGGGTGGAGATCCTGGAGCCGGGGGGGAGTTTGGAGTTCTGAGGAGGGGAGCGGGCGGGGAATTCGCCATAGGCACCCGCCGACCGCCGCCTCCCCGGAACCCGACGAGAAGGAGCCTGACGAGCATGCCGACTACGGATAGACCGCCGTTCCCGCTCCGCGACGCCGTCCCGCCGTTGCTCTTCGAGCGCTCGCGGCCGGGGCGGCCGGGGGTCGCGGTGCCGCGCGGCGACGTGCCCGCGCGCGACCCGGCGGAGCTGTTGCCGGGCGAGCTGTTGCGGGACGAGCCGCCGGCGTTGCCGGAGGTGCCCGAGCACGAGGTCGTGCGCCACTACATCGAGCTGTCGCTGCGCAACCATCACGTGGACCGCGGCTTCTATCCGCTCGGGTCGTGCACGATGAAGTACAACCCGAAGATCAACGAGGAGATGGCGCGGCTGCCGGGCTTCACGGGGGCGCATCCCTTCGCGCCGGATGACGCGGTGCAGGGCGCGCTGGCCGTGCAGTACGAGCTGCAGCAGGCCCTCGCGGAGATCTCGGGGATGGACGCGGTCACACTGCAGCCGGCGGCCGGCGCGCACGGGGAGCTGACCGCGGTGTTCATGATGCGCGCCTACCACGAGGCGCGCGGCCGCATGCGCCGGAAGATCCTGATCCCGGACACGGCGCACGGGACGAACCCGGCCACGGTCGCGCTGGCGGGGTTCCAGGTGGTCACGCTGAAGTCGAACGCCGAGGGGTTGGTGGACCTGGCGGAGCTGGAGGCCGCGCTCGACGATGACGTGGCCGGCTTCATGGTCACGAACCCGAACACGCTGGGCAAGTTCGAGCGGCAGATCGGCGCGATCGCGGCGCGGGTGCACGAGGCGGGCGGCCTCATGTACATGGACGGCGCCAACCTGAACGCGCTGATGGGCATCGCGCGGCCCGGGGACATGGGCTTCGACGTGATGCACTTCAATCTGCACAAGACGTTCACGACTCCGCACGGCGGCGGCGGCCCGGGGGCGGGGCCCGTCGGCGTGAAGGCCGAGCTGGAGCCGTTCCTGCCGGTGCCGGTGGTCGTGCGGGACGAAAACGGCCGGTATCGGCGCGAGTGGGACCGCCCGCAGAGCATCGGCAAGGTCCACGGCTTCATGGGCAACTTCGCGGTGCACGTGCGCGCGCTCACGTACATCCGCATGCTCGGCGCGAGCGGCGTGCGCGAGACGGCGGAGGGCGCGATCCTCAACAACGCGTACGTCACCGCGCGCTTGAAGGAAGCGTTCGACCTGCCGTACGGCCCCGGGCTGCACGAGTCCGTGTTCAGCGGCACGCGGCTGAAGCAGTACGGCGTGAAGACGTTGGACGTGGCGAAGCGGCTGCTGGACTTCGGCGTGCACGCGCCCACGATCTACTTCCCGTTGATCGTGCCCGAGGCGCTGATGATCGAGCCGACCGAGACGGAGACGCTCGAGGAGCTGGACCGTTTCGTGGAGGCGATGCTGGCGATCGCGCGCGAGGCGGCGGAGACGCCGGAGGTGGTGACGAGTGCGCCGCACACCACGCCCGTGCGTCGGCTGGACGAGAGCCGGGCCGCGCGGCAGCCCAATCTGCGATGGAGTGGCGGCTGATCGACGACACGGTGGCGCGCGCCGGCCCCGCCAACATGGCGATCGACCAGGCGCTGCTCGAGAGCGTTCAGGCGGGGGGTCGGCCGGCCCTCCGCTTTTATCGTTGGCGGCCGGCGTGTCTGTCGTTCGGCCGGAACCAGCCGGCGCGTGGGTTGTGCGACCCGGCGCGCGCCGCGGCGCGCGGCGTTGACATCGTCCGGCGGCCGACCGGTGGCCTGGCCGTGCTCCACGACCGCGAGTTGACCTACGCCGCCGTCCTGCCCGTGGGCCTGCTGGGTTCTCCTCGGGAAACGTACCGTGCGTTGAACCGTGCGCTGGTCGAGGGGCTCCGCCGGCTCGGGCTCCCCGCGGAGCTCGCGCCCGCCGGGGGCGCGGGCGGTGTCCCGGCCGGCCCGGCGCCGGCCGCGGCGGGGTCCGGCGCCGGCGCCGGGCGTACGGCCGTCAGCGCCGGCGGCGCCACGGGCGGAACGGCGCTGACGGTCACGGCCGCGTGCTTCCAGGCGCCGGCGCCGGGCGAGGTGGTGGTGGCGGGGCGGAAGCTGGTGGGCAGCGCGCAGCGGGTGGAGCGGCGCGCCATCCTCCAACACGGCTCGCTGCTGCTCGAGGGCGACCAGTCCCTCGTCGCCGAGCTGGTCGCGGGGCCGCCGCCGCCGGCGCCGGCCACACTGGCCGGCGCGCTCGGCCGCACGCCGGAGCCGGAGGAGCTGGTGGAAGCGCTGCGCGCCGGCTTCGAGTCGGCGCTCGGCATCCGTCTCGTCCCCGGGGCGCTGTCCGCCGCCGAACGGGAGCGCGCCCAGGCCCTGGAGGCGCATTTCGCATCGGACGCGTGGACCTGGCGTTGTTGACGGAGGCCCGGATGGATCTCGTCGCTCACCCGCGGCGCATCGCTGCGCTGCTGCTCTCTCTGTTCGCGACCATCGCCGCGGCGTGTGGCCGGGACGCCGCACCGCGGCCGGGCGGCACCGTGACCGTGGGGATGCGGGCCGACTTCGCGGGCTTCAACCCCATCACCAACACGGCCCAGTACACGGACGAGCTGATCAAGTACGCGCTGTTCACGCCGCTCATCCAGTACGACGAGAACCTCCAGGTCCGGCCGTACCTCGCGGAGTCCTGGGAGCTGCTGGGCGACACGGGCGTGGTGTTCTCCTTGCGGCGCGACGTGCGCTGGCACGACGGCCGGCCCGTCACGGCGGAGGACGTGGTCTTCACGTTCGACCTGGCGAAGGATCCGGCCACCGGGTCGCTGATCGGGTCCGCGTACCTCTCGGAGGTCGCACGCGCGGAGGCCGTGGACAGCTACACGGTGCGGTTCACGTTCACCCGCCCGCACGCCCAGGCGCTCGAGGACTTCTGGTGGCCGCCGGTGCCCAAGCACCTGCTCGAGGGCATCCCGCCCGAGGACTTGCGCAACGCGCCGTTCAACCGCGCGCCGGTGGGCAGCGGGCCGTACCGGTTCGTGGAGTGGCGCGCCAACGAGCGGCTGGTGCTCGAGCCGAACCCGGACTTCCCGGAGGCCCTGGGCGGGCCGCCGGCGCTCCAGCGCGTGGTCTTCCGCATCGTGCCCGAGACCTCCACCCTGCTCACCGAGCTGGTCACGGGCGGGATCCAGGTGAACATCCCGCTCGTCCCGGACCAGGCCGCGCAGGTCGAGGCGGACCCGAACCTCCAGTTGTTCGCGTTCCCCAGCCGCACCGTGTACTTCATCGGCTGGAACACGCGGCGCGAGCCGTTCACGGATGCCCGGGTGCGCCGCGCGATGACGCACGCCATCGACCGGCAGGCGATCATCGATGCGCTGCTGGAGGGGTACGGCAGCCCCGCGACCAGCACGATCCCGCCCTGGTCGCCGCTCTACCCCGAGAACGTCGAGCCGCTGCCGTACGACCCGCAGGAGGCGATGCGCCTCCTGGATGAAGCCGGCTGGACGGACCGGAACGGCGACGGCATCCGGGAGAACGCCGCGGGCCGGCCGTTCCGGTTCACGCTGCTCACCAGCGACAACCCTCTGAACCGGAACGTGGTGGCCGTGGTCCAGAGCCAGCTGCGCCAGGTGGGCGTGGACGCGCAGATCCGCTCCCTCGAGTTCCAGACGCTGCTCACGCAGCACCGCGCCCGGGACTTCGACGCCGTGCTGCAGACCTGGGTGCTGGACAACTTCCAGGTCGCCTCGGCGCCCGCCGCGCTGTTCCACTCGCGCTGGGCGGATGTGCCGCGCTCGGCCAACCGCAGCTCGTTCGCGAACCCGCGGGCGGACAGCCTGATCGATGCGGGCGCCGCGGAGACGGATCCCGAGCGCGCGAGAGAGATCTGGGCGGCGTTCACGGAGCTGCTGAACGAGGAGCAGCCGTTCACCTTCATGTTCTGGCTGGACGAGCTGGCCGCGGCGAGCCGCAGTCTCGGCGGCGTGGTGATGGACCCGCGCGGCGAGTTCGTCAGCATCGCGGACTGGCACCTGCGGGGCGAGGCGTCCCGGGCCGGCCGCTGACCGCCTGCCGCCCGAGGACGCGCCACGGCCGATGGGCACCTACCTCATCAAGCGACTGCTCGGCGCGATCCCTCTGCTGCTGGGCGTCGCCACGCTCATCTTCGTCGTCCTGAACCTCGCGCCCGGCGATCCCACCGCGCACTTCTACAGCGCCGCGGCGTCGCCCGAGGTGATCGAGCAGCTCCGCCGCACGTATGGCCTCGACCAGCCCCTCCACGTGCGCTACCTCGCCTGGCTGCGCGCGTTCGTCACCGGCGACTTCGGCTCCTCGCTCGCCCAGGGCCGGCCCGTGCTGGACATCATCCTCGACGCGCTGCCCAACACCATCCTCCTGACGGGCACCTCGCTGGTGCTGGTGTTCGTGCTGGGCGTGGCCATGGGCGTCTATCAGGCCGTGCGGCAGCACCGGCTGGCGGACCGCATCCTCAGCGTGGTCGCGCTGTTCTTCTACTCGATGCCCTCGTTCTGGCTCGGGCTCATGCTGATGCTGGTCTTCGCCTACAAGGCGCACCAGTGGGGTTGGCCGATCGCGCTGCCGCCCACGGGCGTCACGAGCATCGACTACGAGTTCCTCTCCCCTCTGGGCAAACTCCGGGACCGCATCGAGCACATGGTCCTGCCCGTCCTCACCCTGACGCTCGTCCTCGCGGCCGGGATCGCGCGCTACACGCGCGGCCAGATGCTCGAGGTCATCCGTCAGGACTACATCCGGACGGCGCGTGCGAAGGGGTTGCCCGAGCGCACGGTGATCCTCCGGCACGCGCTGCGCAACTCGCTCATCCCGGTGATCACGTTGCTCGGGCTGTACCTGCCGTTCCTGTTCAGCGGCGCGGTGTTCGTGGAGACGATCTTCGCCTGGCCGGGCATGGGGCGGGAGATCGTGAACGCCATCGCCCAGCGCGACTACCCGGTGGTCATGGCCACCAGCTTCCTGTTCGCGGTGCTGGTCGTGGTCGGCAACCTGCTGGCCGACGTGCTCTACGCGGTCGCCGACCCGCGCATCCGATACGATTAGCCATGGACGACCGCGTGCCCGGATCGATCGCGCCGGACCCCGAGTCCGCCGTCCCGGAGCCGGTGCCCGTGCTGGCGGAGGAGCGGGGCGCCGTGGCCGCGCAGCAGCCAGCCCCGCCGGTGCCGGCGCGGTCCATCGTGCTCTCCATGCTGCTGCCCGGCACGGGCCACCTCGCGGTCGGCGCGCCGGCGCGCGGCCTCGCCATCCTGCTGCCGTGGGGCCTGCTGCTCGGCCTGGCCTACCTGGTCCGCGCGCGTCTCGCCGCGGTCCCCCGGACGGGGTCGCTGGACGACTGGGTCGCCGCCATCACACTCGTAGGCTCCATCGGGCTGCTGTGGGCCTACGCACTCTACGACCTGCTCGTCGCGCGCCGCCGCACGACGGTTCGCGACTCCCAGTGGCGTATCGCGGCGCGCCACTTCAAGCGCAACCGCGTCGCGCTCGCGGGCCTCGCGGTCATCGTGGTGCTGTACCTGGCGGCGCTGCTCGCGCCGCTGATCGCGCCGTACGACCCCATCGCCATCGGCGATCTGGTCGAGACCGGCTTCCTGCCGCCGTCCCGGGAGCACTGGCTCGGCACGGACCGCTTCGGCCGCGACGTGTTCAGCCGCATCCTCTACGGGGCCCGGGTCTCGCTGTCCATCGGCTTCATCGCCACCGCCATCAGCGTGACCGTCGGCCTGCTGCTCGGCGCGGTGGCGGGCTACGTCGGCGGGCGGGTGGACGCCGTGATCATGCGGTTCACGGACATGGTGCTCGCGTTCCCGCGGCTGATCCTGCTGATCCTCGTGGTCGCGTTGTTCGAGCCCTCGCTCTCCGTCATCATCATCGTGCTGGGGCTGACGCAGTGGCCCGGCACCACGCGGATCGTGCGTGGCGATGTGTTGAGTCTCCGCGAGCGGGAGTTCATCCACGCGGCCCGGGCGCTCGGCATGAGCGGGCCGCGCATCATCCTCCGCCACCTGGTCCCCAACGTCCTGGCGCCGGTCATCGTCGCGGCGACGCTGGGCATCGGCAACACGATCGTGCTGGAAGCCGGCCTCTCGTTCCTCGGGCTGGGCGTGCCGGAGCCCGCGCCGTCCTGGGGCAAGATGGTGGCGGAGGGGAGCGAGGTCCTGTTCAACGCCTGGTGGCTCGCCACGTTCCCGGGCCTCGCGATCGTCGTGACCGTGCTCGCGTTCAACCTGGTGGGGGACGGGCTGCGTGACGCGCTCGACCCGCGGCTGAGGAGCTGATGGCGCTGCTCGAGGTGGAGAACCTCCGGACCTACTTCTACACCGATGAGGGCGTGGCCCGCGCGGTGGACGGCGTCTCGTTCTCGCTCGATGCCGGCGAGGCGCTGGGGATCGTGGGGGAGAGCGGGTCGGGCAAGTCGGTGACGTCGTTGTCCATCCTGCGTCTGGTGCAGAGCCCGCCCGGCCGCATCGAGCCCGGAAGCTCGATCCGCCTGCGCGGCGAGGAGCTGCTGGCGCTCCCCGAGCGGCGGATGCGGCAGGTGCGGGGCAACGACATCGCGATGATCTTCCAGGAGCCCATGACGTCGCTCAACCCGGTGCACACGGTGGGCGCGCAGATCGTCGAGACGCTCCGCCTGCACCGGCGGCTGGGCAAGCGCGAGGCGTGGCAGCGCGCCGTCGAGCTCCTGGCGATGGTCGGCATCGCGAACCCGGAGGAGCGGGTGCATGCGTACCCGCACCAGCTCTCGGGCGGGATGCGCCAGCGCGTCATGATCGCGATGGCGCTGGCGTGCGAGCCGGACGTGCTGATCGCGGATGAGCCGACGACGGCGCTCGACGTCACGATCCAGGCGCAGATCCTCGAGCTGATCGGCGAGCTCAGGCAGCGGCTCGGCACCGCGGTGCTGCTCATCACCCACGACCTGGGCGTGGTGGCCGAGGTCTGCGACCGCGTGGTGGTGATGTACGCCGGGCAGGTGATGGAGGAGGGCACGGTCGAGCAGATCTTCAACGACCCGCGCCACCCGTACACCGAGGGGTTGCTGGCGGCGATCCCGCGGCTCGGCGAACGGGTCGAGCGGTTGCGGGTGATCCCGGGCAGCGTCCCGGCGCCCACCGCGTGGCCGCAGGCGTGCCGTTTCCACCCGCGCTGCCCTTACGGCTGGGACCTGTGCGTGAACGCCGCGCCGGACCTGTTCGATGCGGGCGACGGGCACCGTTCGCGCTGCTGGCTGGAGAAGCACCCGGAGCGGCGGGCGGAGCGACGCCCGGGCGAGGCGCCGGCGGAGCGGTACCACCGCACGGCCGCGGCCGAGGGCGCCGCCGCGCCGCCGGAGGTCGGGCCGCCGGAGGCGCCGCCCCGGCCGTTGCACGAGCACCCGGACATCGAGAAGGACGTCGAGCGATGACGGCGCCCGACCGCGACTACGCGACAGCCGGCCGGGACACGGGCGGCCTCGTGCTGCCGCCCGCCAAGGGAGACAGCGACCTCGGCGGCCGCACCGTGGAGGAGGCGCCCCCGCCGGAGGACGCGCTGCTCGTCGTGCGCGGCCTCACCAAGTACTTCCCGCTCCGGCGCGGCCTCTTCGGCCGGGTGCGCGGCTACGTCCGCGCCGTCGACGGCGTCTCGTTCTGGCTCCGCCGCGGCGAGACGCTCGGCCTCGTCGGCGAGTCGGGCTCCGGCAAGACGACGGCGGGCCGCACCATCCTTCGTCTCATCGAGCCGACGGCGGGCTCGGCCTTCTTCGCGGGGCGCGACATCTTCCAGATGGACTCCCGGGAGCTGCGCCGCTTCCGGCGCCGGGCCCAGATCGTCTTCCAGGACCCGTTCGGCTCGCTCAACCCGCGGATGACCGTGGGCGACATGCTGGGCGAGGTGCTCCGGGTGCACCGGCTGGCGCGGGGCAGCGCGGTGCGCGACCGCATCGTGGAGCTCCTCGAGCTGGTGGGGCTCTCGCCGGCCCACGCGGCGCGCTATCCGCACGAGTTCAGCGGCGGGCAACGCCAGCGCATCGGCATCGCCCGTGCACTCGCGGTCGAGCCGGACTTCGTCGTCTGTGACGAGCCGGTCTCCGCGCTCGACGTCTCCGTCCAGGCGCAGGTCCTCAACCTGCTCCGCGACCTGCAGGACCGCCTCGGGCTGGCCTACCTCTTCATCGCCCACGACCTCAGCGTCGTGGAGCACGTCAGCCACCGGATCGCCGTGATGTACCTGGGCCGCATCGTCGAGATCGGCACCGCCGAGCAGGTCATCCGCTCGCCCCGGCACCCCTACACCCGCGCCCTCCTCTCCGCCGTGCCCGTGCCGCGCCCCGGCGGGCGCAAGGGGCGCATCGTGCTCACCGGCGACGTGCCCAGCCCCGTCGCCCCGCCCCCCGGCTGCCCGTTCCACCCCCGTTGCCCCCACCCGCTGAGGGACGCGGACTGCGCCGCCATCGCCCCGCCGCTGGCGGAGAAGGCGCCGGGGCACTTTGCGGCGTGCATCAAGGAGCCGGCCTACCGGGCGGGCTGACGGAGCCGCGCCCCGGGGCCCCGGGGCCACCGAGGGGCACCGGGCCTCGACGGACCGGGCGCCGTCGGGATCGCCCGTGGGGCGGTCGCGAGCGGCGCCCACCAGCGCACGGGGCCTTGACAGGCCTGGTGCCGTCCGTCTATGTTGAGCCGCACTTTTTCCTGTAAGTCCCAATATCCACAGTGGCTGGCGGGCCCAGAGTGGCCCCGCGTCCGATCCCTTGGAGGTCACCTTGGGCAGTATCGGCACCTTCGGACTGGCGCTGGTTCAGATCCCGGGGCTGGAGGCACCGGATCAGACGTTCACCGAGTGGTTCGTCCAGATGTTCAAGGACGGCGGCGAACTCATGTGGCCGCTGGCCGCGTGCGCCGTTTGGGGTCTGATCGTCATCGTTTGGAAGCTGATCGACCTGACGTCCAAGGGCATCCGGACGAGCAAGGTGCTGCGCGAGGTGGACGACCTCATGGCCAAGCGCAAGATCACGGAGGCCATGGCGGTCGCCCGCGACTCCAACACGCCGGCGGGCCGGATCCTCTACGCGGGCCTGGAGCGCCGGGAAGAGGGTACGGAGCGCGTGATGAAGGCGATCGAGAACGTCGGCATGCTCGAGATGGCCGGCCTGGAGCGGGGCCTGGTCTCGCTGGCCACGGTCTCGAACGTCGCGCCGCTGCTCGGGTTCCTGGGGACGGTGATGGGGATGATCGAGGCGTTCGCGGCGATCGAGGCCGCGGGCGAGGTGGAGGCGACCCTCGTCGCCGCCGGTATTAAGGTCGCGCTGATCACGACGGCGGCCGGCCTCACGATCGCGATCCCGATCAACATCGCCCACAACTACTTCGTCTCGAAGATCGACCAGCTGGTGATCGACATGGAGGAGTCGGCACAGAAAATGATCGACACCCTCCATGCCATGGAAGTGGGTACCGCGGTCTCGGGATGAGCTTCGTGAACGCAGCGATCTGCCGGACGGAGGGCCACCGTGCGGGTGGCCCTCTCCGTTTAGGTCTCCTCCTCCTGCTCGCGGCCGGCTGCGCCGGCGGTGGCGGACCGAAGAGGCCAACGCCCGAACGGGATGGCGGGGTGGCCCGGCCGCTGGACGTCTACCGCGAGCTGGGCATGCTCACCGGCACGACGGACTACCCGGCGGTGGCGAGCTTCGCCACGATGGCCGGGCCCGGGGACTCGACCTACGTGCTGTTCGGGCTGTCGTTGCCGAACAGCGCGTTGCGTTTCCAGCGGGAGGAGTCCGGGTTCCTGGGCGAGTACGCGGTCCGGATCACGTTCCTGCGGGACAGCGTCCCCGTCCGCGAGGTGCGGCGGCGGGAGGTGGTGCGGATCCCGAGCTTCGCGGAGACGGGGCGGACCGAGGAGAGCGTGGTCTTCCAGGAGCTGATCCCGGTGGAGCCCGGCGAGTACACGGTGGAGGTGGAGGCGCGTGACCCGCACAGCTCCCGCGGGTTCCGGGCGGTGGACACGCTGCGGGTGCCGCGCTACGGCGTGGCCACCCGGCGGCTCTCGGAGCCCGTCGTCGTCTACCGGGCCACGGGCCGCGAGTCGCCGGAAGTCTATCCGGAGCTGATCACCAACCCGCGGCGCACGGTGGCGTATGGTGGCGACGCGCCGCTCCTCTACATTGAGGGCTACGGCGTCTCGGAGGGGTACCCCGTTTCCGTCCGGGTCGTGGACGAGCACGGGACGGAGGTGTGGTCGTCGCAGGTCGGCCTGCACGGGGGCGGCTCGGAGGTACGGAGCACCGTGGTGGAGATCCCGAGGGAGCCGCTGCCGCTGGGCCGCCTCTGGGTCGAGCTCCGGACGCCGCCGGACACCCAGGCCATCCGCTCGCCGCTGATCGTGACCATCTCGGACCAGTGGATGGTTGCGAACTTCGAGGAGGTCCTCGAGTTCCTGCGCTACATCGCTTCCTCCGAGGAGCTCGACTCGCTGAGCGAGGTCACGGGCGTGGAACGGCGCGAGCGGTGGGAGCGGTTCTGGGAACGGCGCGACCCCGTTCCGGCCACGCCCATCAACGAGTTCCGCGAAGCGTTCTTCGAGCGCGTGCGGATCGCGACGGAGCAGTTCGGCGAGCCGGGCCGCCCGGGCTGGCGCACGGATCGGGGCGAGGTGTTCATCGTGCTCGGCCGCCCGGACCTGGTCTACGAGGAGGATGGCCGGGTCGGCGACCCGATGTCGATGCGCCGGATCATCGTCTGGATCTACGAGCGTGGCCCCACCGGCAGGCTCGAGCTGGTGTTCGAGGATCGGTCCGGCTTCGGTCGCTACGAACTGACCCCCGCGTCCGAGAGCGCCTTCCGCTCGGCGGCCAACCGGTTACGGGCGCGGTGGGAAGGGGGCTAGGTCCCGGGCGGCGGCACGGCGGTGCCGTCGCCCGGCGGGCGGGTCCGTCGGAGGCGTCGCGCCCGGGCCAGCGGCGCAACGCGATGTGACCGCGGGGCCCGGCGCGGGGGTTGCAGCCAACGGCCCTGTGGGGGAAGGAACCCCGCAGGGCCGCACCACGTAGTTTAGCCGACGAGGCGCAGTCCGGCGGTCGGTCATGGTGAGACACTACTTGGGTGTCGTACTTCTCTTCCTGGCAGTGGCCGTCGCCCCCGGCGTGCTCGAGCTGGGGCGCGGGCCCGCCGCTGCGGCCGTGGAAGCGGAGCAGCTGGACGTGCCGCCCGAGGCGCTCGAGGCGCTGCGGCAGGGGCGGTACTGGCGCGCGAGCCGCATCCTCCGCGGCTACCTTGCCAGCACACCCAATCCCCGACCCGAGACCATCCTGCTCGCCGCCCAGGCGGAGGCGGGCTGGGGCGCGTGGGCGCGGGTCGACTCGTTGCTCTCGGGCCGGGACTGGCTGGACCGTGTCTCCGGCGGGTACGGCTGGAACCTGCTGGGCCGGAGCCAGCTCGCGCTGGAGCGGTGGATGCCCGGCAGCGCCGCCCTCGCCCGCTACCTGGAGGTGGCCCAGGACGCCGGCGAGAGGGAACGTGGCATGGCCGAGGCCCGGCGCGCCCGCGCGCTCCAGCGGGCCGGCGACGCCACCGGCGCCGCAGCCGCCTACGACCGCGCCGCGGCGCTGCTCCCTCAGCTCGGCGACTGGCTCTCCGTGTTCGCGGCCGAGGCGCTCGCGGCGGCGGGCGACACGGCGGGCGTGCGGGAGCGGCTGGAGCGCGCCGACTCGGCGCTCGCCCACGAATGGGGCTGGCGCATCCGCTACCGCGCACACCTGAAGGCCAACGACGTCCGAGGAGCGCAACACATCGCGGAAGCGGCGGCCCACTCGCTCGGCCAGGCGTCCGCCCGGGCCGAGGCCTGGGCGCTGGCGGGACAGGCCCGCCTCCAGCGGGGAGACACGGCAGGGGCGCGTGACGCGTACATCCGCGCCATCGAGGCCGCGCCCGGGGCATCGGCTGCCGTGGACGCGGCCCGCGCGCTCGGGGGGCTGAGGAACGCGACGCCGGAGGACATGCTTCGCGTCGGCCGCGTCTACCTCCGACACGGCAACCTCGAGCGCGGCATCTCCGGGCTGCGCGCCTATCTCGCCTCCGGGAAGGGCACGGCGCTCCAGCGCGCCGAGATCCGGCTCGAGATCGGCAACGCGCTGTTCCGCGCCGGCCGCTACAAGGACGCGGAGCGCTGGATGCTCGACCTCGTCGCCGATGCGCCCAACGCCCGCATCGGCGCGGAAGCGATGCTCATCGCCGGCCGCGCGCAGTACCGCCAGGGCCGCACCGATGCGGGCCGGGCCACGCTGCTGCGTACCGCAGAGCGCTTCCCCGGGCAGCGGGCGGCGGCCCAAGCGGTCTACCTCGTCGCCGACCTCGCCCACGACGACAACGACCTGGACCGCGCACGGCAGCTCTACCGCCGCGTCGTCGACATCGATGCGAACGCCCGCGAGGCCGGGCTCGCCCTCATGCGGCTCGCCGGCATGCGTTACGTGGAGGGCGACCTCGCAGGCGCGCTGCGCGTCTGGGAGGAGTACCGGCAGCGGCACCCCAACGGCCGCAACTACCAGCAGGCCACATACTGGGCCGGGCGCGTGTACCGTGAGCTCGGGCAGGACTCACTCGCCCGCGCACGGTTGCACGAGGTGCGGCGCATCGACCCCATCTCGTTCTACAGCGCCCGGGCCGCCGAGCTGCTGGGCGAAGACTTCTGGGACATCCCCCTCGAGCCCTCGCCGCCGCGGCAGGAGGCGGTCGAAGCCGAGGTCGCACGCGCTCTCGTGCGCCTCGACCTGCTGCGCGAGCTGGGCCACGAGTCGGCCGCCAACTTCGAGATCGAGCGTCTCAAGCGCCACTTCGAAGAACGCGACGGCGCGCTGTACGCCCTCGCCGAGGCGTTCAACGCGCGCGGCCTGACCTACACCGGCATCCGCATCGGCTGGGACATCTACCGCCGCGAAGGCGCGTGGAATCCGCGCTTGCTCCGCATCATCTATCCGTTCCCGTACCGCGACCTGATCGTGGCGGAGGCCACGGAGCGGGGGCTGGACCCGTTCCTCGTCGCCGGCCTCATCCGCCAGGAGTCGATGTTCAACGCGACGATCGTGAGTCCGGCGGGCGCGATCGGCCTCATGCAGATCATGCCGTCCACCGGTCGCTCGCTCGCGCGCATGGTGGACCTCGGCCCGTTCCACGACGGCCTGCTGGAGCGGCCGGAGATCAACCTGCACCTCGGAATGGCGTACATGGCGGACCTGATCGGCCGGTTCGGCCAGCGCCTCGACGCCGCGCTCGCCGCGTACAACGCCGGCCCGCACCGGGTGGCACGCTGGCGCCAGTTCCCCGAGTACCGCGACGGGGACCTGTTCGCCGAGCGCATCCCGTTCGCCGAGACCCGCGACTACGTCAAGATCGTCCAGCAGAACGCCCGCATCTACGCCGCCCTCTACGGCGGACCCGCGGGGGTGGTCACCGGCGACTGATCGCACCGCACGGTGTCCGGACCCGACGCGTTGACCCGCACCGGCACGGCCGAGACCGCGCGCAAGGTGATCCATGCCGCCGCGGGCGCCGGCGCCGCGGCCGTCGCGTGGTTCGCGCCGCCCGCGGCCGGCCGCGCCGTGCTCGTCGGCGCCGTCCTCCTCGCGCTCCTCATCGAACTGCTCCGCACCCGCGTGCCGGCCGTGCGCCGCCGCTTCGATGCGACGGTCGGACACATGGTGCGTCCCGCGGAGCGCCGCACGCTCACCGGCGCCACCTTTCTCGCGATCGGCGCCGCGTTCGCCGTTCTCTCCTTCCCTGGCCGCAGCGCCGCGATCGGCATCCTGTACGCCGCCTTCGGCGATGCCGCCGCCGCGCTCGTCGGCCGACGCTTCGGCCGTCACGTCTACCGGCCCGGCCGCACCGCCGAGGGCACGGCAGCGTTCTTCAGCGTCACGCTCCTGATCGGTTGGGCGACAATGGATGCAGGGTTCGTCGCTGCTGCCGTAGCCGCCGCCGGGGTCACGCTCGTCGAGGCGGCACCGTTCCCCCTGAACGACAACCTCCTGATCCCGTTGGCCGGCGCTGCTGCCTGCCACTGGGTAACGGCTCTGCCCATCTGATTCGGCCCACGTGCAGTTTTTCGGCGGAGGGGGAGGGGTCGGGGGAGGAAAACAAAATTTTGCTTGACACATTCCAAGCACCATCCTTAGCTTGGCAGGCGTTGAGCCGCGTTGTGCAACACGCTTCAACCCTTCGTAGGAGGACAGGTTCAATGCCCAGAGGCAGGGTCAAGTGGTTCAATGATGCCAAGGGCTACGGCTTCATTGAACAACCCGACGGCGAGGACGTGTTCGTGCACTTCTCCGCGATCAACATGGAAGGCTTCAAGACGCTCGCCGAGGGTCAGGAGGTCGAATTCGAGATCCGTCAGACGGAGAAGGGCCTCCAGGCCGCGAACGTCACGAGGGTCTGACGCGGGACCTAGCCTCGGGCCATTGGACGAGAGCAGGCCAGCGCCCCGCCGCGGTAGCCGTCGGCGGGGCGTCCTCGTTGTGCCCTCGCGTCGGGCGCAGCGGCGGGAGGGTGCCGCTGCGCCCGGACGTCCGGCCCGCGTGGTGCCGGATGAACCGCTTTCCTGAGCATCCCTTCCCAGAATCCCGTTGACGCCATCGGGCCGGGCGATCGGCCTGGTCCGACCGGGTCGTCGAGGGCGGGCGCGCCGTGCAGCGGGCGGGCTGGCGGTCCTCGCGTCGCGTGCCGCGTTCCCTTTTCTCGCGCGCACGAGCCGACGTCGGAGGGGTATATTCCAGGCAGAGAACGACGCCGCGAACCTGGACCCGGACAGCATGCTCGAGAAGCCCGCCAAGACGCGACCCCGCCTGTTCCTCATCGACGGCTACGCCCTCATCTACCGTTCGTTCTTCGCCATGATCAACCGGCCGCTGACGACGTCGCGGGGCGAGAACACGTCGGCGGCGTGGGGCGTGACGAAGTTCCTGCTGAAGATCCTCGAGGAGCACGAGCCGGACTACCTGGGCGTGGTGCTGGATGCGGGGACGAGCGAGCGCGAGGTGCGTTACCCCGCGTACAAGGCGACGCGCGAGAAGATGCCGGACGAGCTCCAAGCGTCCATCCCGCGCATCCGACAGATCCTCTCCGCGTTCCGCATCCCCGTGCTGGAGTTGCCGGACCACGAGGCGGACGACGTGATCGGCACGCTGGCCACCAAGGCGCTGGAGCACGGGCTGGAGACGGTGATCGTGTCCGGCGACAAGGACTTCTACCAGCTCATCCAGCCGGGCATCTGTCTGCTGAACCCGGGGCGGGGCGGGCCGTCCGGCATCGAGGAGGAGTGGGTGGATGTCCGCAACGCCTCGGAGCGGCTGGGCGTGCCGCCGGAGCGGGTGGTGGACTACCTGGGGCTGATCGGCGACTCGTCGGACAACATCCCCGGCGCGCGCGGGATCGGGCCGAAGACGGCGCGGCAGCTCATCGAGACGTACGGCACGGTGGAGGAGGTCCTGGCGCACGCGGACGAGATCCCGAACAAGCGCGTGCGGGAGGCGCTCAAGACGTGCGCCGATGACGTGCGGCTCTCCAAGGAGCTGGTCACGATCCGGCGCGACCTCCCCATCGAGCTGGACCTGGAGGCGCTCGCGGTCAAGGAGCCGGACCGGGACCGCCTGCGCGAGGTGTTCCTGGAGCTCGAATTCCACTCGCTGGTGCGGGACTACGCTGCGCCGCAGCCGACCCAGCGGGTTCCGACGCAGTACCGGCTGGTCGAGACGGCGGCGGAGGCCGCGGCGCTGGCGGAGCGGGCGAAGCGCGAAGGGCGCGTGTCCCTGGACACGGAGGCGACGAGCCTCGACCCCATCCGGGCCGACCTCGTCGGCATCAGTCTCGCCTTCGCCCCGGGCGAGGCGTACTACCTGCCGTTCGCGCACCGGCGGCCCGGCGAGCTGGCGCTGGACGACCGCCAGCACTTCAACCTGCCGCCGCTCGGCTCGCCGGAGATGCGGCCGTTCGTGGAGATGCTCGAGGACCCGGCGGTCGCCAAGATCGGCCAGAACCTGAAGTACGACCTGCTCGTGCTGCGGCGCGCGGGCGTGACGCTCCGCGGCATCGCGTTCGACACCATGATCGCGTCGTACGTGATCGACCCGGGCCGCCGCGAGCACGGGCTGGACTCGCTCGCGCTCCAGTACCTGGACTACCGCACCACCACGTACGAGGAGGTGTGCGGCAAGGGGAAGAACGAGATCCCCTTCGCCGAAGTCCCCCTGGACCGCGCCCGCGACTACTCGTGCGAAGATGCGGACATCGCGCTGCGGCTGGAGCGACTGTTCGTCGGGGAGCTGGAGCGCTACAGGCTGATGGACCTGTTCCGCCGCATCGAGATGCCGCTCATCGAAGTGCTGGCGGACATGGAGTGGGCCGGCATCCGCATCGACCCCGCGTTCTTCGCGGAGCTCTCGCGGAAGCTGGACCGTGAGCTGCGGCTCATCGAGGAGGACATCTACAAGGAAGCGGGCGGCGAGTTCAACATCAACTCGACGCCGCAGCTCCGGACCGTGCTGTTCGAGAAGCTGGGGCTGCCGGTGGTGCGGCGCACGAAGACGGGGCCGTCCACGGATGCGAGCGTGCTCGAGGAGCTGGCGGCGCAGGGGCATGCGTTGCCGCGACTCATCCTCGAGTACCGTCAGCTCGACAAGCTCAAGGGCACGTACGTGGATGCGTTGCCGTTGCTGGTGAACCCGGAGACCGGCCGCATCCACACCAGCTTCAACCAGACGGTGGCGGCGACGGGGCGCCTCTCCTCGAGCGACCCGAACCTGCAGAACATCCCGATCCGCACCGAGATCGGCGCCGAGATCCGCAAGGGGTTCATCCCGGCGGACGGCTGCGTCTTCCTCGCCGCCGACTACTCGCAGATCGAGTTGCGCATCCTCGCCCACCTCTCGGGCGACCCCGCGTTCGTCGAGGCGTTCCGGCGGGGTGTGGACATCCACCGTCAGACAGCCGCGCTGGTGTTCGACGTGCTGCCCGAGGAGGTGACGCCGCAGATGCGCGCCGCGGCGAAGACCATCAACTTCGCGACGATCTACGGGATCGGCCCGTTCGCGCTCGCGCAGCGGCTGGGCACGTCCGTGGCCGAGGCGCGCAGGTTCATCGAGCAGTACTTCGAGCGCTTCCCCGGCGTGCGCCGCTACCTGGACGAGCAGATCGCCCACGCCCGGGAGCACGGCTGGGTGGAGACGCTGTCGGGCCGCAGGCGTTACATCCCCGAGATCCGCAGCGACAACCACAGCGTACGGCAGTTCGGCGAGCGCGCGGCGACCAACGCGCCCGTCCAGGGGACCGCCGCGGACATCATCAAGCTCGCGATGATCGACATCCACCGCGAGCTGACGGCCCGCCGCTCACCGGCCCGCATGCTGCTCCAGGTCCACGACGAGCTGGTCTTCGAGGTCCCCCGCGAGCACGTGGAGGAGACCCGCGCCCTGGTGATCGAGCTGATGGAGAACGCGTTCGAGCTCTCGGTGCCGCTCGAGGTCTCGACGGGGGTGGGGGAGAACTGGTACGAGTGCAAGTGAGGGGCGAGGGCCGGGACGAGGAGGGCACGGGCTCCGGACCGGTCCTGCGTCGCCCGGACGGGGGGCCAGGCATCGCTGCGTCGGCCACGGGGGCGGCGACCTACGCTCTGACCGGGCGGAGGGACGGCTGGGGCACGCCGGCAGCGCCCCGGCGCCCCATCACAATCCCGCCTGCTCCCCGCGAAGCGCCGCCCCCCAGCTCCATCCGGTCAGTGATTGGGGGGGACACGCCTCGGGCCGTGTCTCAAGAAAAAAGCCTCGGATCCGGAGGCCCCTGGAGCCGCTCCACGCGCGCCGGGCTCAGCGGTGGGGGCAGGCGGTGGGAACGCGGCCGTAGGGCGGCGGCCACGCACCACTTTGCCGGTGGGCCTCGCCGGCGGCGCTGTCTGCGGCCGCGGCTGGCGGCGTGGGTGCGGCGGTTCGCCGTCCCTGGCGCTGGTCGCGCCTGCGCGGGGGCGCCGCGGCTTGACGGCGGCACGCATGATTCGCCATATCTTCTTACATGACAACATCTTGAGCCGGGTCGGCGCCGCGGCGCGTTGAGCTGTTCTCCGGGCCGGAGGGTAGCCGGGGCATGGACTCGCCTGCGGCCCGGCAGGGCCGGCGGGGACGCCGCCGAGCGCCGGATCCCGATCACACACGGCGGGAACCTGTCGTGCCGCCCTGCCCGCTGGTCGGGCACGGGCGGTCGGGAGGCGACGGCGCCGGCCTGACCGCGAGGCGCGTGGTCGCCCGCCGCACGGTATGGATCGTCTGGGGGCAGTGTGACAGCGTCGATGCGTGAGCGAGGGGACGGCGCGCTCGCGGGGGGCGGCAGCGGAGGCGGGCCCGCCCGGTCGGCCCCACGTGCCGCGGGTGACGGGGAGGCGGACCGTGACACGCTCGCGCGCCTCGCCCGCGGCGAAGCCGGCGCCTTCGCCGCGCTGTTCCGGCGGTACTACGACGCGCTCTGCTCCTTTGCGCAGGGGTTGGTCGAGTCGGCGGACGACGCGGAGGAGGTGGTCTCCGAGGTCTTTGCGCGTCTGTGGGAGACACGCGAGCGGCTGGACGTGCGCGTGAGCCTGAAGAGCTACTTGTACGCCGCCACGCGCAACGTCGCCTTGAACTTCCTCCGACGGCTGGGCACGGAGGAGCGGACGCTCGGCCGGGCGAGCCAGGTGGGCGCGCTGCCCGGGGTGTTGAGCCCGGCGGATGACGAGGCGAGCGACGTCCAGACGCGCGAGCTCCGGGAAGCCGTCGACGCGGCGATCGCCAGCCTCCCTCCCCGCCGCAGGGAGATCTTCCTGCTCCACCGCCTCCACGGTCTGACCTACGCCGAGATCGCGGCAGCGCTCGACATCACCCCGAAAACGGTGGAGAACCACCTCGGTCTCGCCCTCAAGGACCTGCGGAACAGCCTGACCGTCTTCCTCGAGGACTGAGTCCGCCCCCGGCCGGGGGCGAGGGATTGGGGGGTGGTGCCGGCGAGCCGTGTCATAGGGTCACCACACCGAAGAGACACGAGTCCTGGCATGGGGAACGACGAGTTCGACTGGTCCCTCCTGGCCCGCTACCTCTCCGGCGAGTGCGACGCTGCCGAGGCGGCGGCGTTCGAGGCGTGGCTCGACCGGCGTCCGGATCGGCGCCGCGAGTACGAGCTCATCCGCCTCGCCTGGGAGCGCGCCGGGGCCTACCGGTTCCCGGCGCGCGCGGAGGAGGCGCTGCTCCGGGTCGCGGCGCGGGCCGGGGTGGGGCGCAGCGTCGGCGCGCGCCGGCGTGTGCTCGCACGGGACCCGCGCCGGCGTGCTGCGTTCCTGCGGCTCGCGGCCGTGCTGGCCCTCGCCATCGGGCCTGCCGCCTTCCTGTGGATCCAGCGCCAGCGGGCGGGGGACGGGCGTGAGCCGGACGTGGTCCAGGAGTACGCGACGAAGCGGGCGCAGCGCGCCACGCTCCGTCTCCCCGACGGCTCGACGGTCGTCCTCGCGCCCGAGAGCCGGGTGTGGGTGGCCAACCGGCCGGGGTGCTCGCGCTGCACCGTGCAGCTCGAGGGCGAGGCGCTTTTCAGGGTGGAGCGCGACCCCGGGCGCCGGTTCCTGGTCCGCACCCACGGCGCGGAGACCGAGGTCCTCGGCACCACGTTCCTGGTCCAGGCGGACCGGGACGAGCCGGGCGTCACCGAGGTCGTCGTCGTAGAGGGCCAGGTGGCGCTGCGGCCGTTGGAATCGGAGGGCGACACGGGCGAGTTGCGGCTCGGGCGCGGCGAGGCCGCCCGGGTCGTCGATGGGCGGCTGGAGGTGCTGGACAGCGTGGATGTCTCGAGCCGGGTCGCCTGGGCCGAAGGCCGGCTGGAGTTCCACCGGCAGCCGTTCTCCCGGGTCGCGGCCGAGCTCGGGCGCTGGTACGACGTCGAGATCGAATACCCTGCCGCACTCGCGGACGTCGCCGTGACGGCCACGTTCGGCGAAGAACCCCTCCAGGCGGTCCTCGAGGCACTGGACCAGTTGCTCGACGTCCGACACACGCGGGATGGGCGGAGGATCCGGTTCCGACTGGATCCGTAGCCGTGACCGCGGCTTCCGTCAGCTACACGTATCGCGGAATGGTGAAGGAGCCATTGATGAGAGCACCGAGGATCCGGCGACCTGCGTTCGCTCTGCTCCTCCTGTTCTTTTCCAGCGGCACCCTCGGGGCGCAGGAGGCGACCATCCTGCCGCTCCGGACGGCCCCGGCTGCCGGGGTCGGGAGTGGGAGCGGTGAAGCGGCGCAGCGGGACCAGTCCCCGCTGCTCCGGCGGGTCTCGCTCGACATGCGGGACGTGTCGCTCGAGACGCTCCTCGACGCGCTCGAGCGTGAGGCGGCGATCGGGCTGGAGTACTCCAGCCGGGTCGTCCCGGTGAACAAGCGGGTCACCGTCCGCGGCGCGGACCTCACCGTACAGGACGTCCTGGCCGAGGCGCTCCAGGGCACGGACATCGAGCCGGTGGTGACGGGGGCCGGCTCGCTCAGGCTGGTGCGGAGCCGGAAGCAGCAGACCGGGCGGATCCTCGGCGCGGTCACGGACGCGACGACGGGCCGGCCGATCCCCGGCGTGCAGATCGTCGTGAGCGGCACCCGGCACAGCGCGATCGCCGACGAGAACGGCCGCTACGTGATCGCCAACGTTCCGCCGGGGACGTACACCGTCGAGGCCCGCAGCATCGGCTACGCGCCGGCCAAGCGCGAGGGCGTGGTCGTCGGCGCGGGCGATGCGACTGTGGACCTGGCCATGCAGCCGTCGGCGATCCACCTGGAGGACCTCATCGTCACCGGCGTGGTGGACCCGATCTCGGCGGCCAAGATCCCGTTCTCGGTCGGGAAGGTGACGAGCGCGAGCCTCCCGGTCCCGGCGGCGGATGCGGTCTCCTCGATCCGGGGCAAGGTCGCGGGCGTTTCCATCATGAACTCGGGCACGCCCGGCGGCGAGCAGTACATCCAGCTCCGCACGCCGACCACGATCATGAAGGCCGGCGCGCCCATGTACGTGGTGGACGGCGTCATCCTCTCGGATGAGAGCAGCCTGGTGGACATCGACGCGCTGGACATCGAGAGCATCGAGGTCGTCAAGGGCGCCGCGGCCGCATCGCTCTACGGCTCCCGCGCCGCTGCGGGGGTCATCTCCATCACGACCAAGCGCGGCAAGGACCTGCCCGAGGGGACGACGCGGGTGACGGTGCGCAGCGAGTTCGGCGTGAACGACGTCCCGCACCGGATCTCGCTCAACCAGTCGCACTGGTACAAGACCAACGAGAACGGCGAGTTCATCGACAACGACGGCAACGTGGTCCGGGTGCCGACCCAGCGCGCGATCGCGGACGACCGGATCTCCGACAACCCGTACTCCGGGCGCACGTACGACAGCTTCGATGCGTTCTTCTATCCGGGCGGTTTCCAGTTGAACTCCGTCTCGATCGCGCAGAACGGCGGCAAGACCAACTTCATGGCGTCGTTCAGCAATCACCTCCAGAGGGGCGTGCTGCGCGAGCATGACGGCTACGAGCGGAACACGCTGCGTTTCAACCTGGACCACCGGATCCGTGACGGTGTGCAGCTCTCGCTGAGCGCGTCGCACGTGAGGTCGCATCGCGACGAGGTCGTGGGCAGCCCGCTGTACGACCTCCTGGTCTTCCCGCCGGATGTGGACCTGGGCGCGAAGGGGCCGGATGGCAAATACATTCCGTTCCCGGATTCGACGATCAACACGAGCAACCCCATCTGGCGCCAGACGTCGCGGGAGAACTGGACCGAGCGGACGCAGACGCTCCTGCGTGGGGCGATCAGCATGCAGCCGCTCCCGTGGCTGCGCCTCGAGGCGGACGCCGGCTACGACCGGGCGGACAACACGGGGCAGACGTACACGCCGCGCGGCACGCCGACGAGCCTGACGGGCGAGTCCACGGGCGAGATCCGTCGGGATGTGGCGTTCGCGGACGCGCTCAACGCGTCGGCAAGCGCATCGGTGCTGCACCGCTTCGCCGACCGGCTGACGGCGCGGGTGACCCTGCGCGGCCTCGTGGAGCGGCAGAAGACGCTGTCGTTCAATGCGACGGCGCGTGACCTCTACGTGGGCGGCCTCCCCATCCTGCAGATCGGCCAGGCGCGGCCGACCGTGGGGTCGCAGCAGACGGAGATCCGGTCCACCGGCTACTTCCTCCAGGCCGGCTTCGACTACGACGGGAAGTACATCGGCGATCTGCTGCTGCGGCGCGACGGCAGCTCCCTCTTCGGGCCGGAGAACCGGTGGAACAACTACTACCGCGCCGCCTTCGCGTACCGGCTCTCGGAGGAGCCGTGGTGGCCGTTCCGGATCTTCGACGAGTTCAAGCTGCGCGCCTCGGTGGGCACGGCGGGCGGGCGGCCGGGCTTCGCAGACCAGTACGAGACGTACCTGGTCTCCTACCTCTCGGCCACGCGCAGCACGCTGGGCAACCGCAAGCTCAGGCCGTCGTTCACCCGTGAGGTGGAAGTCGGCGCGGACATGCTCGCCTTCGGCCGCGTGGCACTGGAGCTGACCTACGCCCAGCAGGTCAGCAAGGACCAGATCGTCCAGATGCCCCAGCCGGCGGCGACGGGCTACAAGAACCGGTGGGAGAACGCCGGCACCATCGAGGGCTACTCGTTGGAGGCCGCGCTCCGCGCCGATCTCTACCGGGGCCGGGATCTCCACTGGTCGGTGAACGTGGTCGCGGACCGTGCGCGCAACAAGATCACGGAGTGGGATCGCCCGTGCTTCATCTCCGGGCTGACCCGGTACTGCGAGGGCTACCGGAAGGGTGACATCTACGGCTACCGCTTCATCCGCGACGTGAGCGAGCTGCCGGCCATCCACGCGAACTCGACCGACCAGTTCCAGGTCAACGACGACGGCTTCCTGGTCCCCGTCGGCGCCGGCAACAGCTGGCGCGACGGCCTCGCCAAGGGGCTGTGGGGGACGACCGTCACCATTGACGGGATCGAGTACGCGTGGGGGCTCCCGATCACGCTGAAGACGCAGGCCATGGATGCCGACTCGCTCGTCTACATCGGGAGCATGGCCCCCGACGTCAAGCTCGGGATCGGCAGCACGATCACCTGGAAGGGGCTCACCCTCTACGGGCTGGTGGACTGGCAGGTTGGCGGCCTCATCCACAACGCCACGCGCCAGCGGCTCTACCAGTCGCTGCGGGCGGGCGATGTGGACCAGAGCGGCAAGCCGGACGAGCGGAAGAAGCCCATCGACTACTACCTGCGCCTGGGCTACACCGGGACCACGGCGGTCGAGCACTTCATCGAGCCGGGCGGCTACGTCAAGCTGCGTGAGGTCTCGGCCAAGTACACGCTCCCGCAGTCGGCCCTGGCGCGGCTCGGGCTGTCACGCCTCGGAGCCGAGCGGGTCAGCATCGCACTGATCGGGCGTAACCTCTTCACGATCACGGATTACACCGGGTTCGACCCGGAGGTGGGCTCGATCTTCTACCGTTCGGACAACTTCAATTATCCGAACTTCCGTACGTTCACGAGCAGCATCGAAGTGGTGTTCTGATCCGCAACGTCAGGGATATCGCGATGCACAGGTTCTGGAAGAGTCTCGCCATCGTCGCGGCGTTCGGAGTCGCGACCGCGGGGTGCCAGGAGCTGACGGTTCCCAACCTGAACAACCCCGAGCGCGAGCGGGTGCTCCAGGAGCCGGACGATGTGGAAGCGCTGCTCGTGGGGACGTGGACGCAGGTGTGGGACCTGTGGCAGGGAGCGACCTACTCGAGCCTGGCGCTCTCGACCATCGCCGACGAGTTCACGACGACGCACGAGAACTTCGGCGCCTGGGCGCTGTCGTCCGAGCCGCGGGGCGCCTTCGACAACACGCCCGAGTACGCGTACGCCGCGGTGGCGGAGAACCCGTACTACAACACCTATGACGCGCTCGCGAGCGTCCACGACGGGCTGGAGGCGATCCTGAAGCGCGGGATCCGCATCACGGACAGCCGGGGCAACGACCTGACGCCGCGGGCGATCGCGTTCGCGAAGTTCACCCAGGGCGCTCTGCTCGGCTACCTCGGGTTGCTGTACGACCGGGCGTTCGTCGTCACGGAGAACACGCCCATCGCGGACGCCGACAAGGTCAAGGCGATGAAGCCCTTGCCGTACCGGGAGGTGCTGGACTCGGCGATCGCGAGTCTGGAGGCGGCGCTGGAGATCGTGGCCACGCATGGTGTCACGATCCCGGGCGCCTGGGTCAAGAGCGACGACCTGAGTGCCGACGCCTTCCAGCGCCTGATCCACTCCTACATCGCGCGGTACCTCGTCTACGGCGCGCGCACTCCGGCGGAGCGTGCCGCCGTGGACTGGGCGCGGGTGATCCGCGAGGTGGACCAGGGGATCGTCTCCGACTTCGAGATCCAGGGCGGGCAAGGGCTCCAGAGCGCCTACAAGCAGTACGCGCAGAACAGCAACTGCGCCTCGTGCGTGACGTACTACGCGGACTACGACCTGATCGGCCCGGCGGACGTCTCCGGCGCCTACCAGGCGTGGCTCGCCACCCCGCTCATGGCGCGGGAGCGGTTCGACATCGTCACGCCCGACCGGCGGATCACCGGGCCGGACGGCCCACGGAGCAACGGCACGTACTTCCGGTATCTGCCCTCGACCAACCTGCGCGCCGACCGGGGGACGTATCACTTCTCGAACTACCAGTTCTACCGGTTCCGGGGCGAGTACGGTCGGACCGCCGGCGCCCGGATCCCCGCCGTGACGGTCGCCGAGATGCGGCTCCTGAAGGCCGAGGCGCTCTACCGGCTGGGTGATCGGGCAGGCGCCGCCGCGCTGATCAACGAGACGCGGGTCGCCAACGGGCAGTTGCCGCCCGTCACGGCGAGCGGCGTCCCCGAGGCGGCCGACTGCGTGCCTCGCACGGCCGACGGCCGCTGCGGCGACCTGTGGGACGCGCTGGTCTACGAGAAGCGGATCGAGACCGCGGGGACGGACCAGATCGCGTTCTTCGACGCCCGCGGCTTCGGCCTGCTGAAGCCGGGTACGTTCCTGCACCTGCCCATCCCCGGCCGGGAGCTCGATGTGTACGGGTTCCCCTACTACACCTTCGGCGGTGGGGGCGAGGGGAGTGCGAACTGAGGGCCGCCAGGCCTTCGGGGCGTAAGGAACGGCCGCCACGCGGAGGCGGGGCGGCCTTTTCATCACTGCACAACCACAGACTCCACAGCGGAATGACGAAGTTCTACCAGAGCTCGGTCCTCGCGGCGGCGCTGCTCCTGGCGGCGTGCGTGCCGCACAGGCCTTCACGGCCGGCGCCCGCGAGCCCGGAACCGCGTCCTGCGGCGGAGTCGTCATCCGGCACTTCGTCGAGCTCGCGTGGGATCAAGCCGTACTCGCGCGTCATCACCCGCGATGCCGAGACGACCTCCGGCCTCTTCAAGACGCACCGCATCGGCGAGAAGCTGTACTTCGAGATCCCGCCCGACGCGCTCGGGAAGGAGATGCTCCTGGTCGGGCGGCTGGTCAAAGGCGCGCCGCAGGTCTTCTCCTACGAGGGTTACGGCGGCGACAAGTTCACCGAGCAAGCGGTGATGTGGGAGCGCGTGGGAGACCGCGTGCTCCTCCGCCGGCTCTCGTACACCATCACGGCGGATCCCGAGGACCCCGTCGCCCGCTCGGTGGAGGCCGCGAACAACCCGGGGATCATCGCGTCCTTCCAGGTGGAGGCCTACGGCCCCGACAGCGCGGCCGTCATCGATGTGACGCGCCTGTACACCACGTCGGTCCCCCACGTGCAGGCGCTCGAGGGGAACATCGACGAGAAGCGCTCCTTCATCGAGCGTGCGCAGGCGTTCCCGGACAACGTCGTCGTGGAGGCGACCCAGACGGTGCCGCTCAAGGTGTCCGAGCAGTTGGCCCGGACCGGCGCACCGCAGGTGCGGAGCGTCGTCGCCCACTGGAGCATGATCCGGCTGCCGGAGGAGCCGATGCGGCCGCGGCTCTACGACGACCGGGTCGGCTACTTCACAGTGGCGCAGTACGACTTCAGCGCGCCAGAGCACCGCGCGCTGCGGCGCCAGTACATCACCCGCTACCGGCTCGAGAAGAAGGATCCCGACGCTCCGCTCTCCGAGCCGGTCCGCCCCATCGTCTACTACATCGATCCGGCGACGCCCAAAGAGTGGGTTCCCTACATCAAGCAGGGGATCGAGGACTGGCAGGTCGCGTTCGAGGCGGCCGGCTTCAAGAACGCGATCATCGCGAAGGATGCGCCGACGCCGGAGGAAGACCCGCACTGGTCGCCGGACGACGTCCGCTACACGGTGGTGCGCTGGCTCGCCTCGACGATGGAGAACGCGCAGGGCCCGCGCGTGGTGGATCCCCGGACCGGCGAGATCCTCAACGGCTCGGTGCGGATCTTCCACAACATCCTGACCGTCCTGCGCGACATGTACTTCGCGCAGGCGGCGGCGCTGGACCCGCGGGCGCGACGTCTCCCGCTGCCGGACAGTCTCATGGGCCGCCTGCTCCGCTACGTCGTCGCCCACGAGATCGGCCACACGCTCGGGCTGCAGCACAACTTCAAGGCGGCGTCCACTTATCCCGCCGACAGCCTCCGGAGCCGGAGCTGGCTGGAGCGCATGGGGCACGTGCCCTCCATCATGTCGTACACGCGGTTCAACTACGTCGTGCAGCCCGAGGACGGGATCGACCCCGAGCTGCTGGTCCCGCGGGTCGGGCCGTACGACATCTTCGCGATCCGGTGGGGCTACGCGCCGATCCCGGAGGCGACGACGCCGGAAGAGGAGCTGCCGGTGCTCGACGAGTGGGCGCGGGCGCAGGACACCGTCCCGTGGTACCGCTTCGCGACGTCGGACGCCCGGGGCGCGGACGCGGGCGAGCAGACGGAGTCGGTGGGCGCCTCCGACCCGATCCGCTCGACCCGCCTCGGCCTGCGCAACCTCGAGCGTACGGTCCCGCTGATCCTGCCCGCGGCCATGGGCTCGAGCCGCGGCAACGACGACGTGGCGCGCCTGTATCAGCGCGTCGTGCGTCAGTGGGCCACGGAGCTGAGCACCGTGGTGAAGCTGGTGGGCGGGATGGAGACGCAGGAGAAGGCCAATTCCCAGCCGGGCCCGCGTTTCGTTCCGCTCCCTGGCAAGCGGCAGCGCGAGGCGGTCGCGTTCCTCAACGAGCACGCGTTCTCCACGCCGCATTTCCTGCTCGACCCGGCGATCCTCCGGCGGATCGAGCCGGACGGCGCGCTGTCGCGGATCCGCTCGCGGCAGGCGTCGATCCTGTCGGAGCTGCTGGACAACGCGCGTATGCTCCGGCTGATCGAGTTCGAAGCGCTGGCGACCCGGGGTGCGGACGTCTACCCGCTCGCCGACATGCTCCGGGACGTGCGGCGCGGCCTGTTCCGCGAGCTCGGCGGCGAGCAGGTGAGGATCGACCCGTTCCGGCGCAACCTCCAGTTCGCCTACCTGGAGGAAGTCGGGAACAAGCTGAAGCCGGGCTCGGGTTCGAGCGCCTCGTCCAGCTCGGGCGGGCCGCGTGTCCCGGTGCCGGATGAGGCGAAGGCCCTGCTCCGCGCGGAGCTGGCGGACCTGCGCGCGGACGTGCGGCGTGCGATCCCACGCGCCGCCGACCGCGTCACCCGGGCGCACCTGCAAGAGGTCGAACACCGGATCGCCACGCTGCTCGATCCGGACGGCCGGTAGGGCGAGCGGGAGGCGGTCTGGCCGCCTCCCGCTCTTGGTTTCATCTCCGACCGAGGTGGAAGAAGAGTGAGACGCAACGCCTGGATCGGCGGCATCGCCACCGCCCTCGCCGCCTTCGTCTGCTACGCCTGCGCTGTCGGGCCGGAGCCCCGGGGCCCCGTGCCCGGCGGTGACGATCCGCTCGGAGCGGAGAACCTCGAGAACCTGCTCCGCGCCTTTGCGCACGACTCGATGCTCGGGCGGCAGCCGGGGACGCCAGGCGAGCGCAAGGCCACGGCGTTCCTGGCCGCCGAACTCGAGAGGCTGGGGCTGGTCCCCGCGGGTGAGAACGGGACGTACTTCCAGGAGGTCCCTCTGATCCGCCGGACGGTGGACGAGGCGGCCACGACGTTCTCGGTCGACGGCGAGCCGCTCGCGTTCGGCGTCGACTTCCTCCCCGCCCTCGGGTTCGAGCCCGTGCGGGAGTTCGACGGCGCCCAGGCCGTCTACGGCGGCGTCCTGGGGCTGGACCGCGACAGACTGGAGGCGGAGGATGTCGCCGGTCGCGTCGTCGTCTTCACGCCGGCCCAGGTGGGCGGCGGCATCGTCACGCGCCCGGTCCGGCTGAACGCGAGCGGCCCGCTGGCCGGGGCGGCGGCCATCGTCGTCGTGAGTGGCCAGGAGATCTCCCCCCAGGCCGTGGAGCTGACCCGTCGCGGCACCCGCCCGCGGCTCCCCGCAGGGCGGGCGCAGGCGGAGCCGACGACGGTCCTGGTCACGCGCCGCGTCGCCGAGCGGCTCTTCGGCCGGCCGATCGAGCAGCTCGAGATCGGGCAGAGAGGAGGGCGTGTCGGCGGGCGGATCGTCTATCGCGACGAGGCGGTGCCGGCGCGCAACGTCGTCGCCATCCTCCCCGGGGCCGATCCCGCGCGACGGGGCCAGTACGTGGCGATCGGCGCGCACAGCGATCACGTCGGCACCCGCAGCCCCGTGGACCACGACTCGGTCCGGGCCTACAACGCGGCGCTGGAGGCGCTCCAGGCACGGCTCGGGCGGCGCCCGACGGAGGCGGAGCGCGCCGCGATCCGGGTCAACGTGGACAGCCTGCGCGCCCTGCGGCCCGCGCGGGCCGACAGCGTGTTCAACGGCGCGGACGACGACGGCTCGGGCTCCGTCTCCGTGCTGGCCATCGCCCAGGCGCTGGCGGCGGCCCGGGAGAAGCCCGCGCGGTCGATCCTCTTCATCTGGCACACGGCCGAGGAGATCGGCCTGCTCGGGTCCCGCTGGTTCACCGATCACCCCACGGTGCCGCGCGACTCCATCGTCGCCTACCTCAACCTGGACATGGTGGGGCGTGGCGGAGCGGCCGACATCCCGGGCGGCGGTCCGACGTACCTCCAGCTCGTCGGCTCTCGCCGTCTCTCGACCCAGCTCGGCGACCTGGTCGAGGAGGCGAACGCCGCGCTCGACGTGCCCTTCGACTTCGACTACTCCTTCGACGCCGACGGGCACCCCGAGCGGATCTACTGCCGGAGCGACCACTGGAACTACGCGCGCTACGGGATCCCGATCGTCTTCTTCACCACCGGGCTCCACAAGGACTACCACCAGGTGACCGACGAGCCCGATTACATCGACTACCCGCACATGGCACGGGTCGCGCGGCTGGTGCACGACCTGGCGCTCCGGATCGCGAACCTGGAGCACCGGATCGTGGTGGACCGGCCGGTCCCGGGCCCGGCCGCGGAGTGCCGCCAGTAGGCGCGCCGGCGCGGCGCCCGCCCCACCGCCTCCTGGGTTGGCCTCGACCGCTATTCTCCTGCCCCATCCCCTTGCCCATACTCCCCGCGCACACCGCTGCGGCGCGCAGGGGGCAACGGGGGATGGCCGCCGCGGATCGGGACACTCAACCCAGGAGGCGGACGATGAGTCGCTCGGTCAACAAGGTGATCCTGGTGGGGAACGTGGGTCGGGACCCGGACGTCCAGATGACGGCGTCCGGGACGAAGGTGGCGCACCTGTCGCTGGCGACGAGCCGGCGCGTGCCACGCAACGGCGGCTACGAGGAGCGCACGGAGTGGCACCGCCTCACGCTCTGGGACCGGCTGGCGGAGCTGGCCGAGAACCACATCCGCAAGGGCGACCGGCTGTACGTCGAGGGGCGGATGGAGTACGACAGCTACGAGAAGAACGGCGTCACCATCCCGACGGCGGAGGTCGCCGTGCGCGAGCTCGTGCTCCTCAGCGCGCCGCGCGGGGCGCCGGACCTCGAGGGGGCCGAGGTCGGCGCCGACGACGCGGCAGCAGACGACGACGGCTGAGCCGCGGCGTCCGCTCTCACAGGAAATCGTGCAGGTCCGGCCGCACGGACAGGATCACCTGCCACCGGCCGTCGTTGAGGCCACGGGCGAGGTCGATCCGCAGGATGTCGTAGATCAGGCCAAAGCCGGCGCCGACGGCGGTGCGGAGGCCGCCGGTCGGGGCGACGTCCCAGCCGGCCGGGATCGAGGCCGCGTCGACGTCCGCCCAGCCGAGGGCGCCGATGGCGCGCAGGCGGACCCACGGGCCGATCAACGCGTGCGAGGCCTCCACATCGGCGAGGACGTACCGGTCGCCGATGAAGCCGCGATACCGGTAGCCCGGCAGGGTGCCGGGGCCGCCGACCAGGAACAGCCGCTGCGCGGGCGGCGCGCCGAAGGCGAGGCCGGCCGAGACCCTGCCGCGGACTTCGGCCCGCCGGCCGGCGGAGCGCCGGAACCACTCCAGCTCGGCGCCCGGCCGGCCGTACGGGTCGCCCTCGAAGGCGCCGGCCTCGAGCCACGCCGCCCCGCGCCAGCCGGCGCCCGCCTCGATCGGGACGGCGCGGGTAAGGGCGAGGCGGCCGGAAACCAGCGTGCCCTCGTCCACGGGCAGCACGGGCCGGAACGCCGCGGAGTCCTCGAACAGCGTACGGTGCTGCGCCAGCCTTGCGCTGTGGTGCTCCTCCGCCGCGACATCGAGCCGCAGCCCCCAGGGGCCGGCCAGAGGCCGCTCCGCGGTGAACCCGGCGCCCGTCGCGTAGTACGGGTCCAGGTAATCCTCGCCCGCGATGCCGGCGGTCAACGTGTTGAGGGCGCCGGGCGCGCCGGCCCGCGGCCCGAGGTCCCGCAGCGCGTGGGTGTACCCGCTCAGCCGCAGCGCCGTCCGACCCACGTCGGCGCGCACGCCAGCCGATCCAGAGACACGGCCCGTCGCGGTGGCGTACCCGCCCGCCAGCTCCAACCCGGCCGCCGACGTGAGGGCGTAGCTCACGCCGGCGCCCAGGAACACGCCTTCGGCCCGGTCGAACCGCCCGACGCCGGAGGCGCCCGGCAGCAGGAGGCGGAGCCGCGGCAGGCCGCTCAGCCGCTGTCCGCCGACGAGGCGCAGGGCCTCCCGCCGCAGCGCGCCGAGGTCCGGCGCACGCCCCGCCGCCTCCGCGAGCCCCTCCTCGTCGAGGCCGTCGAACAGCCCGGCCTCGAACGCATGCGCCTTCCGCATCGGCTCCGGGAGCGCGACCACCGGCGGGCCGCGGAAGAACGCGTCCGGGAGGTCCTGGTTGAACCGATAGTCGCCGATGCGCATGACGCCGCGGATCACGCCGCCCACCGGGAAGTCCAGCAGCGGCGCCTGCCGCCGGATCTCGATCCGCTGCTCGTGCGGCAGCCAGTACCGCCCGTTCCAAAGCCCGTTGTCCAGCGCGACATGGATGTAGTCCAGCCGCCGATCCACGTAGGACGCCGGCGTGAACGTGAAGCTCATCCGCACGATCGCCGCGGTGGCGCGGTCCAGGAAGATCGAGCCGATCAGGGCGGGCCGGTCCAGGTTCCGCGGCCGGACCTCGACCTCGTAGACCCGCACCGGCTCCGACGCGCCCGGGAGGTACAGCGACAGGGAGTCGGCCAGCCGGAACTGGTAGACCGTGTCCGAGCCCGGTGCCGCCGGGTGCGGCACGTCCTGCACCTCGTCGCCGTCGCCCAGCCGGATCACGTCGCCGAACTCGTTCTGCACCACCGTGAGGTGGTCCAGGTGGTAGTAGATCCGCGCGGGCAGCCGCTTCTCGTCCCGCAGCCCGACGATCCGCTGCTTGGTCCGGTTCGGCGCCGCCCAGAACACGTCCAGCGCCACCTGGTCCACCTTGACCAGCGTCCGCTCGTCCGAGTCCTGCCGGTCCAGGTAGAAGTAGACGTATCCGTTGGCCCGGGCCTGGTAGTTCCGGAGCGCGGAGTCGCCCCTCGGCAGCTGTCGCCGCAGCCGGGCCGCCTCCATCAGCTCCAGGACGCGCGGCGCGTCCCAGCCCTCCGGGTCCTGGGCCCCTGCCGGCGCTGGCGCGAGGAGCAGCGCCGCCGTCAGCCACAGAGAGAGCGATCGGCCCCTCATAGGGCTACCGGCCAGCGGCGAGGCCGGGTGCACGGCGCGGCGATCGGGGCGGCGGGACGCGTCGGCGTGACGTGACGAGTATCGGGCATGAGACCTACGGCGCGGGTGCGCATCACTCGGGAGAAGCGCGCGTCTACTACCGTGGCTGCGGGAGGGTGGTTCCGGAAGGGTGCCAGACGGCGCGCTGGCCGCCGGGGCGACCGGCGGTGTGCCGCCGGCGGGCGGGATCCCGAGAGCGGGCCGGCGATCTCTTGCCGGTCGCCGGCGACGCGCGGTGCAGCGCCCCCGTGCACAGAACGAAGCCGGGGCCCCGATCCGAGGGGCCCCGGCGCGATCGGCGGGTCGTTTCCGGCGGTCCACCCACGCCTCCGCAGGCCTCTGGTCCGGGAGGTCGCCGCCGCGAGGCCTGCAGGCGGCGCGGGGAAGCCGCCGCGCGGCGTCGTCCTAGTTCGAGCTCCAGAACGCGGCGAGCGCCTCGCCGTCCGGGCTCTCGCGCAGCTTCTCGAACGCGCGGTTGCGGATCTGGCGGATGCGCTCGCGGGTGACGCCGAGCAGCGAGCCGATCTCCTCGAGCGTCCGCTCCTCGCCGTCGTCCAGGCCGTAGTAGAGGTAGAGGATCTTGCGCTCGCGCTCCGTCAGGTACTTCTGGAACATCTTGTCCAGGAACTCGCGCCGCGCCTGCGCCTCGACGGCTTCCTCGATGTCCTCGCTCTCGACGCCGGCGAAGCGCTCGCCGAACGAGGCGCTGTCCCGGTCGCCCCGGTCCACCGGCGCATCCAGCGAGAGCTCGGAGGCGGCGACCCGCCGCAGCGCGCGGATCGTCTCCACCGGCTCGCCCATCTCATCGGCGATCTCCTGGTCCGTCGGCGAACGGCCCAGGAGCTGGGTGAGCGCGGTCTCGGTCCGGGCGAGCTTGACGAGGTTCGAGTTCTGGTTGAGCGGGATGCGCACCGAGCGCGTCTGCTCGGCCAGCGCCTGGAGCACGGTCTGACGGATCCACCAGACCGCGTAGGAGATGAACTTGACCCCCTTGTCCGGGTCGAACTTCTTGACCGCCTTGAGCAGGCCTTCGTTGCCGACGCAGACCAGTTCGGCCAGGCCGAGTCCACGGCCCTGGTACTTCTTCACGTAGGAGATGACGAAGCGGAGGTTCGCCGTCACCAGGCGTTCAGCCGCTTCCCTGTCACCCGCCCGGGCTCTCCGGGCCAGTTCTCTCTCTTCTTCCGGGTCCTCGATGAGCGGATATTTCTCGACGTCGTAGAGGTATTGGTCGAAAGAGTCCAGCGCGCGGGAGCTCAGAAACATAGGTCGCGACGTCCTGGATAGGTGGCAGCGACAAAAAAACAGCGAGGTCCCGAATCGCTTCCGATTCCTCGCTGTTTTCCCTCAGGCGGGGAAACCCAACGGATCAGGCTGGAACCCGATCCTCGCCTCGGTCATGCCTACCACGGTCCTCCGCATAGATCGGCTTAATATAAGAACGCAACGGCCATGTGTCAAAGGTTGCGGCGGCCGTGTGTCGAGATTCGAGCGGATCGAGGTACCCGGCGAGGCGAGTCGGGGTTCCATGCGTGTGTAAATCGTGTTTTTTCCAACGGATTCCGTCATCTGCCACGCTGGCAGGGGTGAGGGGTAAGGCGGCTGGGGGACCGGGGCGGGGGCGCCGGGGCGTCAGCCCCTGCCCCGGAGCTCGTCCAAGGTGGCGACGGCGCGGCGGAGGTGAGGGATCACGATGGAGCCGCCCACCACGAGGCCGACGGAGAACGCCTCGAAGAGCTGCTCGTCGGTGAAGCCCAGCTCGGTGCAGCGGACGAGGTGGTACGTGATGCAGTCGTCGCAGCGGAGGACGAGGGATGCGACGAGGCCGAGGAGCTCCTTGGTCCTGGCGTCGAGGGCCCCGTCCTCGTAGACGCGGGCGTCGAGGGCCCAGAAGCGGCGGATCTCGAGGTTGCCCTGCTCGAGGATGCGCTGGTTGAGCTTCTCGCGGAAGCTGTGGAACTGTTCGAGACTCATGGAGCCGTCGTGTTGAGGTCGGCGATGGCGAGCTCGAGCGGCGGGCCGTCCTTGAGCAGGTAGAGGGTACAGCGGCGGCCCGGGGTATCGAGCTCGACGACGTCGGTGAGGACGCCGCTGCGCACCCGGGCCACGGCGGCGCGCGGCAGCGGGGCGACGCGAGGGCGGAGCAGCGTCCTGTAGAGGAAGACGGGCCCGTCTGCGGTGACGACGAGCCAGCCGTTGCGGTAAGCGCCGAGGCCGTCGAGGCCGCTGACGGCGGCGCGGGTGGCGCGCGGCGCTGGCGCGGCGAGGTCCGGGGGGCCGAGCAGGGACCGCATGCGTGCGGGCAGCTCATCGCGTTCGCGCCAGCGGCCCGGGGCGATGAAGCGGTGGCCGCGGGCGTGCAGCGCCCGGATCCCCAGGACGAACGCGCGCCAGAGTCGCGGGCCGACGAGGACCGCCACGCCGATCCAGCCGCCGGCCAGCACGAGGGCGGCGGCCGGGTAGCGGATCGCCAGGATGGCGAGGCCGATGGCGAGGGCGTCCTCGGCGACGCTGATCGCGGGCCCGGCGCGGCCGAGCGAGGAAGCATGGATCGCGAGCCGGAGGCCCGCCTTGGTGCCGTGGGCGATGAACGCGGCGGCGCCGGCGAGGGTGGCGCCGCCGATCCGCGCCTCGATGGGGAGCCCGCCGAGCAGCCCCATGCCGAGGAGAGCTGCGGCGGGTGGGCGGATGAAGGTGTGGAGCGTGTCCCAGATCGAGTCCACGTAGCGGATCTTGTCCACGAAGAACTCGACCAGGAAGAGCAGGGTGGCCGTCGCGACGAGGAGCCAGTTGCCGAGCCCCGCGAGCTCGGGCGGCAGTGCGGGAATCCAGCCCAGGCGCGCGGCGAGGCCGATCGCCGCCACGGTGGCGTAGAGGTTCAGCCCGGTGGCGAAGGAGATCCCGAGGAGCTGTCCGAGCGGGATGAGCCACCCGCTCATGGCTCGGCTGACGGCGCCGCGCCGCACGCGGCTGCGGGGGCGGGAAACAACACGTTCACGGCCATCGCGAACGAAGGTAGCGCGGCGGCGCGAGAGGCCGCAAGCGCTGAACGCGCATAGCGCCTCGTGCGCGTCGAGCGCGAGAGGCGTCCCGCGCGGCGAGCTTGGGGGACGCGAGCGCCGGAGGAGAGAGGCGTCGCACGCGCCGAACGTGATTCGAGGCCCGACCGGTGTGCCGGCCGAGCCTCGAATCGGTCGTGGATCCTACCGGGCGCGTGGTTAGCCGCGCACCTTCCGGACCTCCTCGAGGCGGCGGAGCGGCTGGAAAACGCAGTTGATGTCGACCGCGACATACACGACGTCGAGGTCGTTCACCACGTCGCGGAGCTCCGCATCGCGCTCGAGCATGTCATCCAGCTCGGCCATGCCGTTCAGCCGGGCGCGGACCGCAGCGACGTCGTCCGCATCGGCGTACACGGGCAGGCCGTTCACGCGGCCGAGCAGCACCAGGTCATCCGGATCGATGATCCGCGTGCCGCCGAACGTCACCCACTCGTAGCGCTGCCCCATGACCGTGAAGGACAGCGGCTGACCCGTGACGAACCAGCTCGCGTTGCGCGCGTAGACCGGTGCCGTCGTCGGGTAGGCCGTGCTGATGTCGACGCGCTGCCCGTTCATCTGGACGAGCGTGTCGCCCGTGCTCGGCCTGTACACCGCCTGGATCTCGCGGAGCTGCGCCGACTGCGGGTCGACGACGCAGACCGTGATGGCCTCTTCCGCAGGCGGCGGCGGAGGCGGCGGCGGCGCGGGCGGCGGCGTGACGACCGCGACCGGCTCCGGGAACAGCCGACCGAACAGCGCGTGCACGCCCGCGGTCAGCCGGACGTTGTGCACGCCGTCGAAGTCGTCACCGATGATGGGGCGGGCCGGCGAGTCGAACACGTAGTGATCGACCAGCTCGATCCTGAACCCCAGCGGCAGGCGGCCGATCCGGAAGCCCGCCGGCAGGATGTCCGTGCCGATGCCGAACACCAGCGCGAACTCGGTCTCCGAATTGCCGCTGCCGACCTCGAAGAGGTCGAAGTCGCCGTCATCGTCGATGTCCACCAGCGACGCGTCGCCGATGATCGCGTTCGCCGGCGGGATGATGACCGGCCTGCTGCCCGCCGGGTTGTAGATCACCGCGCCCGCGCCGAGCGTGAGGTACGGCGCGAACGTACGGTTCCGCTCCGGCCGCAGCAGACGGAACATCAGGTCACCGTCGATGAACCAGACGTTCACGTCGCCGAACTTGTCGTCGAAGCGGAAGAAGTCGACGATGATGTCGTCATCGTCATCGACGATGATCCCGTCGAGGAAGCTCCTGTCCAGGTCGAACGGGCGCTCCGTGTAGGAGCCGTTCGCCCGCAGGCCGAAGCGGCCGTTGCCGAACCAGTACTCGAGCTGCGTGCCGACGATCCAGCCCGCGTCGAGCGACAGGTCGGCTGCCCGGTCGAGCAGGAAGAAATCGTCGACGATGATGATGTCATCGAAGTCGGGATCGAAGAGTACCCCGTCGATGATGAAATCACCGTCGTTGTTCAGGTCGCTGAACCATACGCCGCCTCCGTAGATGCCGAAGGCGCCTCGGTAGTTCTGAGCGGAGACGGGCGCGACGGCCAGCGGCAAGAGGATCGCCGCGGTCGCGGCCGCCCGGAGGAGTAGATGCATGGGACCTCCCTTTTCCATGCGGTCTTGGTAACCACTCGCCGGTACCTGTTGCGCCGGCGTGCCGCGCCCGGGCCGCCATATGTTCCCGGGCGGAGGGCCATGGTGCATGATTCCTGCCACCGCGCCCGGGCCGGGCTCCAGAGAGGTCGCAACAGCATGCCGTGACGCCACTTGCGAATAATGCGCATGCGCTGGAGCGGGCTCGTGGCACTGCGTCGCCGGGCACCGGCCGCGCTGCGCGCGGCGTGGGCTCCGCGGGCGTCCCGGCCGCCAGGCTCCGCGCCGGTTGCGCCGGCGGTGGAAGAAGGCGAGGCGCCGGCCCCGGTTCTCCCCCGGGCGCGAAGCTCCGGGGCCGAGCGAAGCGGAGCCCAGAGCCGGAGGCTCGGAGCCCAGCGCGGCGCAGGCCGCGCAGCGCCCGGGGCAGGGGTCTCCGCGGCGCCGTCAGGCGCTGCGCAACACCACGCACGCGTTGATCCCGCCGAACCCGAAGGAGTTGGAGAGGACGACGCGGGGTCGGAACGCGCGGCCGTGCTCGGGGACGTAGTCGAGGTCGCAGTCGTCGTCGGGCTGCTCGAGGTTGAGGGTGGGCGGGATCCAGCCGCGTTCCATCGCGAGGCAGGCGATGGCGACCTCGATGGCGCCGGATGCGCCGAGCGCGTGGGCGTGGTACGGCTTGGTGCCGCTGATGGGGATGCGGTAGGCGTGCTCGCCGAAGACCTGCTTGATGGCCAGGGTCTCGGTGGAGTCGTTGAGGGGCGTAGAAGAGCCGTGCGGGCTGATGAAGTCCACCGCGTCCGGCCGCACGCCGGCCGAGGCGAGGGCGGCGCGCATGGCGCGGGCGGCCTGCGCCGCGTCGGGGCGGGGCGCGGTCATGTGGTACGCGTCGTTGGTGTTGGCGTAGCCGGCGAGCTCCGCATAGATGCGCGCGCCGCGCGCCTGGGCGAGGTCCCACCGCTCGAGGATCACCACGCACGCGCCCTCTCCCATGATGAAGCCGTCGCGCTCGCGGTCGAAGGGCCGACACGCCCGCTCGGGGTCGTCGTTGCGGGTGGACATGGCGCGGATGATGGCGAACGCGCCGAAGCAGAGGGGCGCGAGCGGGGCTTCGACGCCGCCCGCCACGACGACGTCGGCCTCGCCCTCCCGGATCAACCGCCAGCCCTCGCCCAGCGCGATGGTGCCGGACGCGCAGGACATGGCGTTGGTGGCGTTCGGGCCGGTGAAGCCGAACTCGATCGCGATGCTGCAACTCCCGGCGCCGCAGAAGGTGGTGAGCGCGACGCGCGGGTCCACGGCGCGGATGCCGCTGGTCATGAGGTTGGCCATCTGCTGCTCGGCGTATGCGATGCCGCCGAGGGCGGAGCCGAGCTGCACCGCGACGCGGTCGGGGGCGAGGCGCGTGGGGTCGAGGCCGGCGTCTTCGAGGGCGAGCCGTGCCGCGGCGATGGAGAACTGCGAGTAGCGGTCGAGCCGACGCGCGGTGCGGAGGTCCATGAAGCGCTCCGGCTCGAAGTCGTCGATCTCGGCGGCGATGCGGGAGCGCCAGGGCGACGGGTCGAAGCGGGTGACGCGGCGGATCGGCGAGCGCTCGCGGCGGAGCCCCTCCCACAGCGCGTCCACGCCGACGCCGGCGGCGGTGATCGGCCCGAGGCCCGTAACGGCGACGCGGTGGGAGCCGTTCGCGCCGTCGCCGGCGATGCCCGCGACGCTCCCGCCGCGGGCGCCCGCACCGTCACCTGTGTGGCCGCGGAGCCCGCTCTCCCGATCGGCCTTACCCACGCTCCACCTCCGCAGCGGTCCCGGCGTCCCGACGCGAAGCGGATCTGTCCGCACCCTCCGAGCTTCCCACGTGTCGGCGTGAGTCGGGGCTTCGCGGCCGCTCCGCGGAGGTCGCGGCTCGGCGTGAGCCCGGATGCTCCGCGGTCCCACCGCCTCGTCCGCCCGCCAGCCGCTCCGCCTCCCTCCCCACCCCGGCGAGGGTCCGCTGCGCGATGGCGCTGATGAAGTGCGGCCCGATGACGAGGTCGGCGGCGATGCCGCCGATCAACGGCCAGCGTGGGCCGGACCAGGTGTGGACGATGCGGACGCGCGTGGCGTCCTCCGCTTCCGGGTGGAACTCCCAGATCACGTCCATGCCGCGGGTGATACCTTCGACGTGGCGGTAGCGGACGGCGGGCTCGTCCGGGTCCCCGCGCATCTCGGAGACCCACCACGTCGGGTAACGGAGCCGGCCACCGAAGGGCCGCCAGGCGGCCATCTCGACGACGCCCTGGGCGAATCCCCGCTTTTCGCGGAAGCGGACGTAGCGGTAGTGCGGCAGGATCTGGGGCCAGCGCTCGACGTCGGCGGCGACGCGGAAGCAGAGGTGGGCCGGCGCGCGCACGAGGCGCTCGTCGACGGCGATCATGGTGCCTCCGGACGACGGCGGGAGCCGAACACGAAGGATAGCGCGACGGCCGGGGAAAGCAAGCGGCGGGGTGGGAGCAGGTCGCCGGTCGCGGCGATCAGTGCGGCAGCGGCGGCTGGCGCGCGGGCGAGCCGGCGGACGGCGGCGTCGGCGAGCCGCGGGCGTCGGACCACGTGGTCGATGAGATGCTGGAGCAGGCGCGCCTCGCGGAGCGCGCGGCGCCGGCGCGCGGCGTAGCGCTGGAGCGCGCGGGCCGAGACATCGCCGCTGCGGAGCGCGCGGTCGGCCTCCTCCGCGAGCAGCTCCGCGCTGGCGAGCGCCTGGTGGATGCCCTGCCCGGTGAACGGGTCGAAGTAGCCGGCGGCATCGCCGACGAGCGCGGCGCCATCCGCCACCACCGTGCGGGTGGGCCAGTCGAACGGGCCGGACGCGAGGAGGCGGAGGCGCGGCTCGAGCGGCGGCAGTCGGGCGGCGAGTGCCGGGAAGCGCGCGAGCGCGCGGGCGAAGAACGCGTGCGGGTCGCGTGCGGCGTCGCGGCCGAACCGGCCCGCATCCACGACGAGGGTGACGTTGGCGAGGGCGCTGGGGGCGACGTCGTCGCCGTCCACCTCCTCGACGGGTGCAACGCCCACGCACGCGCCGGCCGCGAGGTGCATCTCGCCGAACCCGCCGAGGTCCGCGACGCCGCGCACGTGCGCGGTGAGCGAGAGCTTGCGCAGCTTCGGCCCACGGCGGATGAGGCCCAGCCGGCGCGCGATGACGGAACGGAGCCCGTCCGCGCCGATGACGAGGCGGGCGTGCAGCCGGAGGGTGCGGCCCCCGTGGTCCCGTGCCTCGACGCCGCTGACGCAGCCAGCCGTATCGCGGATCACGTCCGTGACGTGGATGCCGGTGCGCGCATCGGCGCCCGCGCGGCGCGCGCCCTCGAGCAGCACGGCGTCGAGGAGCTCGCGACGCAGCGAGATCGCGGTCTCGACGCGCGGATCACCGTTGGCTGCGGTCGCGAAGGTGGCCTCGAACGCGTGGCCGCAGGGGGAAATGATGCGCCAGCCGCGGAGTCGCGCGGGGCGGGCGGCGAGCACGTCCACGAGCAGGCCGAGCCGGTCCAGCACCCGCGAGGCCTCGGGGCTCAGGCAGTCGCCGCACGGCTTGGGCCGGGGGAACGCGCGGCGATCGAGGAGCAGCACCTCGTGCCCCGCGCGGGCGAGCAGCAGCGCGGTCGCGGAGCCGGCGGGCCCTGCGCCGACGACGATCGCGTCGAAGGGCGTGCTCATCGGCCGACCAGCACGAGGCGCTGGAAGAAGTGGCGGTACACGCGTGCGTCGTGGAGTCCCGCGGCCCGCGCGAGTTCGAGCAACTCGGGCGCGGTGAAGGCGCGCAGCACGGACAGCGGGCCGTCGTGGCGCGTGAGGCGGTTGCGGCGCCAGACGGTCGCGGCCAGGAGGCGCGCGCCGAAGTAGTTCGCGCGGGAGCGGAGCAGCTCGTTCACGACGACGGCGCATTGCGAGACGCGCGCCAGCTCCCGCAGCGCCTTCTCCTGATCCGCGCCCTCGAAGTGGTGCAGTGTGAGCGTGAGCAGGGCGACGTCGAACGCGCCGTCCGGGTGAGGGAGCGCGAGCGCGTCCGCGCGCTCGACCGTGATCTCGGGATACGCCGCGGTCTTGCGCCGCGCGATGTCGAGGATCTGGGGGTGCAGGTCCGCCGCGACGATCCGGACGGCGAGCCCGCGGCGGCGGGCGGCGTGCACGATGGCGCGGGGGATGTCCGCCGCGCCCGTGCCCACATCCACGATATGGGTGGTGCGGTCCGGTGAGAGCAGAGGCAGCACGTGGCGCAGCACGGCGCGCGTGCCGCCGAGCCAGCGGTTGACCGCGGCGACGTGCCCCAGGCTGGCCTCGAGCTCGCGCGGGTCGTGGCCCGGCTCGTCCAGGTACTCGGCCGCGTGCGTGCGGCGGGGCAGCGGACTCACGGGCTCGAGGACCGGGTGGACACGGGTCAGCCGCCTCCTTCCCTCACCCGCTCCGCATACGGCTCGATGTGGACGACGACCTCGCGCGCGCCGACCTCGCCCGCGATGCGCCGCTCGACCTCGTCCGCGATGTCGTGAGCGCGCTCGACGTCCATCGTCCGATCGACGGCGATGGTCAGTTCCGCGAAGATCTCGCCCTCGCGGCCGCGCGAACGCACGCTGTAGCAGTCCGCGACGCCCGGCGTCTCCAGCGCGATGCGGCGGATCGTCTTCTCTTCGACCGCGCGTGCATCCACGAGCACGGGCACGGTGGTGAGCAGGATGCGCCACCCCGCGCGCGCGATGACCAGCGCGATGAGCAGCGTGAACACCGCGTCGGCGCGCGGGTAGCCGGCGGCCACCAGCAACAGCCCGACGAGCACGGTCAGCGAGGCGTAGAAGTCGGAGCGCGTGTGCGCTGCGTCCGCGACGAGCAGCTCGCTCCGGAGCTCCCGGCCGCGGCGCTCCTCGTAGCGACTGACGACCAAGCTGACCACGGCGGAGACGGCCATGACGGCCATGACCGCCGGCGTCGCCTCCGGGTGGGCCCTGCCCGCGATGAGCCGGCCGAGCGCCGTTCCCACCAGCTCGTAGACGGTGATGGAGAGGAACGCGACGATGGCGAGCGCGCCCAGCGTCTCGAACTTGGAGTGGCCGTAGGGGTGCTGCTCGTCCGGCGCCTTCGCGGCGACGCGCGCGAGCAACAGGCCCATCAGGTTGTTGAACGCGTCCACGGATGAGTGCGCCGCGTCGGCGAGCACGCTGAGCGCGCCACTGGCCACCCCGGCGATCGCTTTGGCGAGGACGACGGCGAGGTTGGCGGCGAGGGTGATGGCGAGCACGCGGCGGATGCCGGCGTGGCGGGATTCGCGGATGGCGTAATCGGGTGCGGCCATGTCCTTCGATCGGCCCGGTCGGCGCAGTCCGGCCCTCACACGCGCACGCGCTGGACCACGCCGGTTTGCAGTGCGGGGTGAACATGGCGGCCGGCCCGTCGGGCGGGCAAGGAGGGGAGCCGCGGTACCGTCGCGTACGAGACGCGCGTGCCGGAACGACGTTGATCCCGCAGGCGTAGGGCTCGATCGCGGGAACACGGCGGGCGGCATGGGACGACTGTTGACAGAAGCCAACGGGGCGAGCATCCATGGGATCGGCGACGGAGGCACCTGGGCCAGGCGCTGGCACTCTCCATTGCTTCCCATGGAGGTCGCACGTGCGCAGGAGTGCGCTCGCATTGGCGCTGGGAGCGCTCGCGCTCGGCTGCACCCGAGACGCATCGCCCGACGCCACCGCTCGGCTCACCATGAAACAGCCGCGGGTCGATCTGGAGGTCGCGGCGCTCTCGTGCCAGCAGCCCTTCGCTCCACGGAACGGGGTGGCGCCTACGACCCTTCTCAGAGACGATGTGGGCCTGGTCCGGTAAGGGCGATCGATTTCCGGTCCGATGGTGGGGGGCAGGCCCTCTGTGGTTGAACGAGCCGCGGGCGTTCCTGTTCGACGAGCCGCTCTCCAACCTGGACGCGAAGCTGCGCGTGCAGACGCGGGCGGAGCTGGCGCGCATGCACCGCGAGCTCGGGGCGACGATGCTGTACGTCACCCACGACCAGGAGGAGGCGATGACGCTGGGCGACCGCATCGCGGTGATGAACGAGGGTCGGTTGCAGCAGGTCGCGCCTCCGCTGGAGGTGTACCGCAGGCCGGCGAACGTCTTCGTCGCGGGGTTCGTCGGCTCGCCGGCCATGAACTTCTTCCACTGCATCCTCGAAACGGGCGACAACGGCGCGCCGCGCCTCGCGTGCGACGGTTCCGCGCTCCCGCTCGAGGGCATCGCGCTCGCACGGGAGCCGGCGGGTCGCGAGCTGGTGCTCGGCATACGGCCGCAGGATCTCGAGCTGGTCGTCCTGGAAGACGCAGACCTGACCGCGCGCGTGGACGTGGTCGAGCCGCTCGGCAGCGAGCTGCTCGTGCACCTCGCCCGGCCGGGCGCCGTGCGCGATCGGGAGCTCGTGCTGGTCACGTCCGCAGAGGCGGAGCTCATGGAAGGGACGGAGGTCGGTTTGCGGCTGCGGCGGGAACGGCTGCACCTGTTCGATGCGGCGGACGGGATGCGGGTGAACCGCTGACGGAGCCGGGCGCATGGCGCTACCCCGCGGCAGTTCGACGGACGCCGAGGCCATCGCGAGACTGGCCGGCTGGGCCTTCACGGCGTTCGGGGTGATCCTCCTCGTCTTCGGGATCATCATCGCGATCGGCGACCGGTCCGGCCTGCAGGCCATGGCGCTCGGGCTGGTGTGCCTCGGCCTGGGCCGTGGCGTCCGCCGAGTGCTCGCGCCGCGTGAGGGCGCGCGGGCGGTGCAGGTGTCCGGCTACCAGGCGCCCGTCGAGATCGAAGAGGGCGCGCGGCGCGTGTTCCGGCCCACCGACTTCGTCTACGTCGATGCCGACGCCACGGATGCAGAGGTCGAGGCCGCGAAGGCGGCGTGGCTGCGCGAGCAATGGCGGAAGCGGCCGGACTGGGTGGCCGGCCGGATCATATCGCAGGACGAGCGAGCACGAGCACTCGTATTCGCGATCACGGTCGTGTGGTCCGCGTTCGCAGTGGCGCTGGTCGTGGGCGCGCTCGTCTTCGATGTGAGCATGGGCGTCCTGGCCGCCGTTTTCGCGCTCTTTGCCGGCCTGCTGCTCGTGTACGCGTGGAGCATGAGACGGCACAGGCAGAAGTTCGGGCGCAGCCAGCTCGTGCTCGAGCGGACGCCGGCCTTCCTGGGCGATGTCTTGAGCGGCGAGGTCGAGACCGGCATTCGGGAAGACGCGGCCCCGCTCGGCGGCTTCCACCTCCGATTGCGGTGCATGCACCGGTGGAAAGAGCTACGGCGCGGCACTGGCGGAACGACCGGCGACACGATCCGCCGCATCGACGTGCTATGGGAGGCGGAACAGCGGACAGACGGCCGCGTCCGCGCCGAGGACGGCGGGATCTCCATTCCCGTGCGCTTCGAGCTGCCCGCCGACCAGCCGCCGACCACGCTGCCGCCCAGCGACCGGGGCGTCGTGTGGGTGCTGGCGGTCACGGCGGAAATGGACGGGCTGGACTACAGGGCGGAGTTCGAGGTCCCGGTGCTGCCGCGCAGCGCGAGCGCGTGGATCGAAGCAGGGAGCCGCTGAGGCGCTTCGCAGCGCGGCCGGCGATCACCGCGGCCCTCGCTCGCTCCACATTAGCGGTCACCGACGCCGCATCTCGCGTTGCCGCTGCCGCGTGTCACGTTGCCGGCGCTCCGTACCGCACCGCGGCCAGTCGTTCCGCCAGATCTCGCATGCGCGCCGCCAACGCGGCGATCTCCTCCGCGGGTCGCTTCCGAGCGTCGAAGAGGATCCTGCCCCGCACCATTGCGAGCACCACATCCGCGCCGCGCGCCTGGTGGAACAGCGCGACGGCAGGGTCCTGCACCGGCTGCACGTGCGTACCGGCGAACGAGACGGCGCACAGGTCGGCGTCCTTGCCGACCTCGAGCGAGCCGATGCGCGCGTCGAGCCCGAGGGCGCGGGCGGCGTCGATGGTGATCATGCGCAGCAGCCGCTCGGCGGGCAGAGCGTCGTGGGAACGCAGCCGTCCGCGCTGCACCACCTGCGCGATCCTCGCCTCCTCGAGCAAATCCAGGCGGTTGTTGCTGGCGACCGAGTCGGTGCCGATCGCGACGGTGATGCCGGCATCGAGCATCTCGGCCACAGGCGCGCTGCCGTGGCCCAGCCGCGCGTTCGCGACGGGGCAGTGTGCGACGGAGGCGCCGTGGTCCGCGAGGGTGCGGATGTCGTCGTCGTCCACGGTGACGCAGTGGATGACGAGCGGCTGTGTGTCCAGCACGCCGGTCTCGCGGAGCAGCGCGATGGTGGAGCGTGCGCGCGGGGGCGTGGCGATGCCCCGCTTCCGCAGCCCTTCCGCGAACGGGCCCTCGCCCCGTGTCACGAGGCGGCGCTCGGCGTCGGCCTCGGCCGCATGCGTGGCGAGGGGCAGACCTTCTGCCCGGGCGTACTCCGCGGTCATGCGGTAGAGGCGGTCCGAGACGGTGTACGGCGCGTGGGGCGAGACGCCGACGCGCACGAGATCCGTCTCCCGCGCGCGCATGTCCTCGACCTTGCGGCGCAGCTTTGCGATCGCGTCGTCGGCCTGCTCGGGCGCGGGGCCGAAGACCTCGCGGTAGACGACGCCGCGCATGCCGGCCTCGCGCAGCGCGGCCAGCGCTGCGCCGGAATCCTCGGTCGCAGCGATGGTGGTGATGCCGGCGGCGAGGGCCTCGACGCACGTCCAGCGCGCGGCGACGTCGTAGTCCTCGGCGGTCAACGCGGCGTCGCGCTTCAGCCGGTTGAGCGACGGGATCCACTCGTGGAACGGCAGGTCGTCCAGCAGGCCGCGGAACGCGGCGAGCTCGGGGTGCGCGTGCACGTTGATGAGCCCGGGCAAGAGTGCGGCCTCGCCCAGGTCGATGCGCTCCGCATCTTCCGGCTGCGGGGTGGCGTGGTCCGGGCCGACGGCGGCGATGCGGCCGCGGGCGTCCACGAGCAGCGCGCCGCCGCGGATGGGCGGCGCGGTGACGGGCAGGAGCCACGCCGCAGAGATGCGAATGGGGCGGTTGTCCATGCAGTGGAAGTTACGGGCGAGCGTAGGGCCGGGGCGAGAGCTCCGCGCTACCCCTCAGTTCGGGAAATTGAACAGTTCGCCGCTCAGGCCGCCGCCTCGCGAGCGCGGCGTGCGGGGGTCGTCGGGGCGGGCGGCCAGGCCCAGGAGTTCGCCGATGGACAGGACGAGGCGGACGTCTCTGGGCTTGGCGTGGTGCCCGACGGGGAAGGCGAGGTCGAGGCGGTAGGTGGTGCGGCCGCCGGCGGGAAAGGAGCCGCGGAGGCCGAGGCCGGCGGCGGCGCGCCAGCCGGAGTCGGTGCCGAAGGGCGCATCGCCCGGCCAGATGCGGCCCACGTCGGCGAAGAGGGTGGCGCCGAGGTCGAGCACCTCCCGGAGCGGCCAGCCGAGGTAGATCCGGTCCTCGATCGAGAAGACGGCGCGCCGGCCGCCGGGGAAGCGCTCGGGGGCGTAGCCGCGCAGCGCGTGGTCGCCGCCGAGGGTGAGCTGGAACGGCGTGCGGGTCTGCCAGCCCGCGGCGGCGGCGCCCCGGAGGACGACGGTGTGGCGCGACTCCGGGGACGGCTTCCAGTACGCGAAGCCTTCGGCTTCGGCGAAGATGTCTTCCCAGCGGCCGTCGTCGTAGTCCTTGCGGGCGTCGAGGCGGCCGCGGCCGGCGAGCAGGACGCCGGCGTCCTCGCGGGCGCCGTAGAGGATGAGGGAGGTGAAGAGGTCGTCGTCCGTGCCGCCAAAGCCGAGCGAGCGGCCGATGGCGAGCTCCGCCTCGGCGCCGAGCCGGATGTCCTGGACGCCCCGCATGCTGTCGTAGCCGCGGCGCCGGACCCAGCGGACGTTGCGCTTGCCGAGGAGCAGCATGAGCCGGACGTTCTCGAGCGGTTCGGTCTGCGGGCGGATCGCGGCGAGCAGCGCCGAATCCGGGGGGCCCGGCTTGCCGAACTCCTTGCCGCGGCCCACCTCGGCGCTGTCGGCGCCCGGGAACGTCATCTCCTGGAAGCCGATGGCGACGCCGAACAGCGTCAGTGCGCCGGGGTGGCCGATGCGCGCGATGGCCGCGAGGTCGAACGCCTTGTCCCGGACCGGGAGCAGCACCCGGGTCGGGCGCCCGACGGCGTCGCCCGCGATGTAGTCGAAGTAGCGGTCCTCGCGGCGGAAGCCCTGGCGGAACGCCCACTTGCCGATCTCGCCGACGAACGGGTAGGCGATCACCTCGTCCACGAGGGTGCCTGCGCGGGTGCGGCCGGCCGCGAGGCGCAGGTCCCAGCGGGTGCCGGCGAGCTGGGGCGTGGCGTAGGAGAAGACGACGTCGCGGATGACGTCCCGTTCCAGGTACTGGAACGCGACGGCCTGGCCGGTGCCGAGCAGGTTGTTCTCGCGGAGGCGGACGCCCTCGAACCGGAGGCCGCCATCGATGCGGACCCGGAGGTCGACCTGGGTGCTCCACTCGTCGCGGGTGTCCACCACCACGTGCCACGTGCCGTCCGGCTGCTGGAGCCCGAACACGTCGACCTGGGAGAGGAACTCGTGGGCTCGGAGCAGGCGCTCGGACTCGCGCAGGAGCATCGGGTCGTAGCAGTCGCCGACGCGGAAGAGCAGCTCGCGGCGGATCACCTCGTCGCGCGTGCGCACGTGTAGGGCGTTCGCGATGTTGTAGGCCCAGGCGAAGCGCCGGTTCAGCGTGGGGTCGGTCGTGTCGAAGATGGAGTGGTTGTCAATGAAAATGTAGCTGATCACGCCGTCCGGGCAGGGCGGCGTCTGCTGCGCTGCGGCGCCGGCCGCGGCCATGAGGGCGAGGAGTGCGGAGGCGAACGACCTCATGCGCGGACACTACACCGGGGCGCGGGGAGTGGATCCTGGCGGTGGGCTGGCGTGGGAGGGGTCGAGACGAACTTGACACCCCCGCGCGGCGTGCCCTAACCTAGCCGCTTCCGCCCCAGTCATCGCGGCGGCGGAGATCCGGGAATGCGACAGTGAGGCCATCGTGGCTACGGAAATGACGACGAGGGTCCTGGACGGGCTTTTGTCCGAGGGACCGGTACACTGGAACCTTGCGCCGGCGGTGCTGATCGAGCACGCGGTCCGGCGGGGCGAGGGGGTGCTGACGCGGGACGGCAGCTTCGCGGCGGTGACGGCGCCGCATACGGGCCGGTCGCCCAACGACAAGTTCGTGGTGCGGGAGCCGTCCAGCGACGCGCACATCTGGTGGGGCGAAGTGAACCAGCCGCTGGAGCAGTCGAAGTACGAGGCGCTGCTCCGGGATGTGCGCGAGTACCTGCGCGGCCGTGAGCTGTACGTGCGTGATGTGTGGGCGGGTGCCGACCCCGCCTACCGCCTGGGCGTCCGGGTGGTGGGCACGCACGCGTGGCACTCCCTGTTCGTCCACAACATGTTCATCGAGCCGACGCGCGAGGAGCGCGCGCGGTTCGAGCCGGGGTTCACGGTGTTGCACGCGCCGGACTTCCAGGCGGACCCGGAGGTGCACGGGACGCGCACCGGCACGTTCATCGTGCTGAACTTCGGCGAGCGGGTGGTGCTGATCGGCGGCACGCACTACGCGGGTGAGGTCAAGAAGTCGATGTTCACGGTGCTGAACTACCTGCTCCCGCGGCAGGGCGTGCTGTCGATGCACTGCTCGGCGAACATGGGCGAGGCGGGGGACGTGGCGCTGTTCTTCGGCCTCTCGGGCACGGGCAAGACGACGCTCTCCACGGACCCGGAGCGCCAGCTCATCGGCGATGACGAGCACGGCTGGTCCGACCGCGGGGTGTTCAACTTCGAGGGCGGGAACTACGCGAAGGTGATCCGGCTGTCCGCCGCCGGCGAGCCGTTGATCTACAGCGCCAGCCGCCGGTTCGGAGCGATCCTCGAGAACGTGGTGGTGGACCCCGAGACCCGCGCGGTGAACTGGGACGACGACTCGATCACGGAGAACACGCGCTCGTCGTACCCCATCAGCTTCATTGACAGCGCGGTGCGGAGCGGCATGGGTCCGCACCCGCGGCACGTCGTGTTCCTGACGGCGGACGCGTTCGGCGTGCTGCCGCCGATCGCGCGGCTGACGCCGGAGCAGGCGATGTATCATTTCCTGTCCGGCTACACGGCGAAGGTCGCGGGCACGGAGCGGGGTGTGACGGAGCCGAAGGCGACGTTCAGCACGTGCTTCGGCGCGCCGTTCCTGCCGCTGCCGCCGAGCGTGTACGCGCGCATGCTGGGTGAGAAGCTGGCAGCGCACGGCGCGACCTGCTGGCTCGTGAACACGGGCTGGACGGGCGGGCCGTACGGCGAGGGTCAGCGGATGCAGCTCGGGTACACGCGGGCGATGGTGCATGCTGCGCTGGCCGGCAAGCTGGACGGCGTGCCGACCCGGCGCGACCCCGTGTTCGGGCTGGGGGTGCCGGAGAGCGTGCCCGGCGTGCCGACCGAGGTGTTGGACCCGCGGGCGACCTGGCGGGATCCCGCGGCCTACGACGCCATGGCGCAGAAGCTGGCGGGGATGTTCCGCGAGAACTTCAAGCGCTTCGAGGCGGACGTCTCGGCGGCGGTGAGGCAAGCCGGGCCGTGACCGCGCGGTCCCTGCCCTGAACCACGGGCGGGGGCGGGGCCCTGCCGTCCCCGCCCCCGCCCGTGCCCACGCCCTGGCCCCAACAGCCACCACCCCATGACGCATTCCGGCGACGCCATCACGGTGCGGGACCCGCTGTGGAACACGATCCGGCTGGATGCGGTGGCGGTGCGGATCGTGGACTCGGCGGCGTTCCAGCGGCTCCGCTACATCCGGCAGCTCGGGCTGGCGCACCTGGTCTACCCGGGGGCGACGCACACGCGGTTCGACCACGCGCTGGGTGTCTACCACCTGGCGCAGCGGGCGCTGGCGATCCTCGAGGAGCGGGGCGCGCTGGCGGGCGTGGACCCGGTGGAGCGCCGGCTCGTCCCGCTGGCGGGGCTGCTGCACGACATCGGGCACTACCCGTTCTCCCACGCGGTCGAGGAGCTGGAGGAGGGCCGGATCCCCGGCGACCACGAGGCGATCGCGGGCCGGTTCCTCGCCGACCCGGAAGTGCGGGCGGCGCTGGAGAGCGTCGCGGCGGACGGGCCCGCGCGGATCGAGGCGCTGATCCGCGGCCAATCGGACAGCCCGCTCCAGGGGCTGGTCAGCGGCAGCCTGGACCTGGACAAGATCGAGTACCTCATGCGGGACGCGCACTTCTGCGGCGTTCCGTTCGGGATGGTGGACGTGGACCGGCTGCTGTACGCGCTGACGGTGGTGGAGGCGCCGGACACGGGGCGGCTGGAGGTGGCGGTGTTGGAGAAGGGGGTGGCGGCGCTCGAGTCGCTGCTCTTCGCCAAGTACCAGATGTTCAGGAACGTCTATTGGCACCACGCGGTCCGGGCAGCGACGGTGATGTACAAGCGGATCGTCGCCACCGCGCTGGATGCCGGGCTGCTCGCGCCGGACGAGCTGGTGGGCCGGACGGACGAGGCGCTGCTGTTCCTGCTGGAGTCGCGGGCGCAAGCGGCGGCGGGTGGGCGGGCGAGCGGCGCGTCTGGGATCGGCGGCACGGCGGCGGATCCGGTGGTGGCGGAGCGCGTGCTGCGCTGGGTGCGGGCGCTGCGGAACCGGTCGCTGCCCAAGCGGGCGGCGGAGGTGGTGGCGGCCGAGCTGGACGGCCGTGCCGCTGGCGAATGGCTGGCGGGCGACACGCCCCTGAAGGCCCGGGTCGAAGACCGGCTCGCGCAGGAGCTGGGCCTGGAGCCCGGCGGGGCGTTCCTGGACTATCCGGAGAAGTCCCGAATGTTCGCGCTCGACCTCCTGGTGCGGCTGAGGTCCGGCAAGGTGATCCGGGTCGGACCGGCCGGCCAGGTGGGGCTGATCGGGCTGCCTCGGATCGCGGAGGAACTGTACCAGACCGCACGTGTTCTGCGGCTCTTCACCTACGGCGGGCGCCGGGAAGTGGACCGCAGCGCGCTGATCGCGCTGGCGCAGCAGGACGCCGCGACGGTCGAGCGTCGGCTCGCGTCGTCTACGCCTCTGCTCGGATCAGGATGGCGGTGATGTTGTCCATGCCGCCGTTGCGGTTGGCGGCAGCGGTGAGTTCGCGGGCGAGGCCGTCGAGCGGGAGGTCGTCCCGCGCGAGGATCGCGGCGAGCTCAGCGTCGTCCACCATCCCGGTGAGGCCGTCGGAGCAGAGGAGGATGAGGTCACCGGGCTCGAGCTCGCCGTGGATGATGTCCACCTCCGGGTCATCGGAGATGCCCAGGGCGCGGGTGAGCATGCTGGCGAGCGGGTGTCGTCTCGCCTCCTCGGGCGTGAGCAGGCCGGCGTCGACCTGCTGCTGGACCCAGGTGTGGTCGGCGGTGAGCTGGGTCAGTGCGCCCTGGCGGTAGAGGTACGCGCGCGAGTCGCCGATGTGGGCGATGGTGAAGCTGCGGTCGTCCGTGGCGAGGGCGAGGGCGGTGAGGGTGGTGCCCATGCCGACCAGCGTGGGGTCGCGGCCAGCGGCCTCGAGGATGGCGCGGTTGGCAGCGGCGACGGCGGCTCGGAGGCGGGCGTCCAGGGGCGCGCCGGCGTCGGGCCGGGCCATCTCGCGCGCCAGCGCTTCCACGGCCAGTCGGCTCGCCACCTCGCCGGCGGCGTGCCCGCCCATCCCGTCGGCAACGCAGAACAGTCCCCGCTCGGTATCGAGGAGGTAGGCGTCCTCGTTGTCGGGACGGCGCAGGCCCGGGTCGGTCGTCGCAGCCGCTTCGAATCGCACGGGCGCAAGCCTAGACGTGCGCTGCGTCGCTGGCAAGGGGCGGCGTCCCGGAGGCGACGTGGCGGGCACACGGATTGCCGCCGGGCGTGGGGCATGAGGCACGGAACGTGGGCGAGGTTCTTTGTGGCCGGGCTGCTGGTGCTGGCGGCCGCGGCTTGCCGACGGGACCTCGCGGAAGAACGGGCCTCGGCGCCGGCGCCGCCGCCCGCGGCGCAGATCGCGCCGGTGACCGAGTCGATGACGCTGGAGGAGCGGCTCGAGCGGTTGTCCCAGGAGCTGTCGGCGGCCTACCAGGGCCGGCTGGAGGGGGAGGCACTGGGGCGGCTGCTGCGGGCGGAGGCGATCACGGACCGGCTGCTCGAGGTCAAGGCGCCGTTCCCGTGGCTGGCGCGGGGGTACTCCGTGGATGCCCGGCTCCGCCAGCTCCAGGCCCTCGCCGATCGGATCATCGCCGAGCTTCGCCGCGGCGCCGATCCGGAAGACCTGCTGGACGAGGTGAGGGCGCTCATGGCCGCGACGGAGGACCTGCGCGTCGCCCTCCAGGAAGGTGGGGGCGACATGCCGACGCCGCTGGATTCCCTCCTGGCGAACACCCTGCCCGACACGTCCGAGGCCACGATCAGCGAGGGGCCCACCGGCGAGTAGGCGGCCCGGAAACCACGGGGGCTCGCCGGTCGTATCAAGGGTGGGCCTGCCGGAGGAACTCGGGAACCCGGAACGGCACCCAGGGGTTAGTAGAGCGGCGAAACCGCCCGCCCCGCCTGCCACCCTGTGCGGCTCGGCGTCGGCGGGCGGCTTGCATCGGCAAATTCCTTGCAGGGACAGGCGCGCGCGAGGCGGCGGTCCGTGCGGGGATCGGACTGGATCAACGTGCGAAGGAATACGGCAAGCGGAATGGCGACCACGACGGAGACTCGGAAGCGGCGGCGACGGCGTCGCGGCGAAAAGGATCGGTTTGAGGCCATGATCGGCCCTGCCGAGGAGCAGAGCGCGCTCGATCAGTACCTCCGGGATGTGAGCCGGCACGAGTTGATCACGCCCGAGGAGGAGATCGAGCTAGGCCGTCGTGCGCGCATGGGCGACGAGGAAGCGGTCCAGAAGCTGGTCCGCGCGAATCTGCGTTTTGTAATCAGTGTCGCAAAAAAGTATCAAAACCGGGGCGTCTCCCTGATCGACCTGATCCAGGAGGGGAACGTCGGCCTGGTGACCGCCGCGCGGAAGTTCGACCCGGACCAGGGGGTGAAGTTCATCTCCTACGCGGTGTGGTGGATCCGGCAGGCGATCCTCTCGGCGCTGGCCAACCAGGGCCGGGCGGTGCGCGTGCCGTTGAACCGGGCGAGCGACCTGGCGCGGATCTTCCGCGAGGGCGAGCGGCTGAAGCAGGAGCTGCGGCGGGAGCCGACCACGGAGGAGGTCGCGGCCGCGGCGAAGCTCTCTCCCGAGGTGGTCGAGTCGCTCCAGCAGCTCAACGCGGCGGAGATCCGGCTGGACGCGCCGATCGGCGACTCGGACGACAGCCAGCTCGTCGAGCGCTTCATCGTCGAGGAAGCGACCGAGCCGGAGGCGGACGTCGAGGAGCGGCTGCTGGCCGAGCAGATCGAGCGGGCGCTGGACACGCTCTCGCCGCGTGATGCCCGCGTGCTGCGGCTGTACTTCGGCCTGGAGGGCGGCCGAGAGCACACGCTCGAGGAGATCGGCAACATGCTCGGCGTGACGCGGGAGCGCGTCCGTCAGCTCCGCGACCGGGCGCTGCGGCGTCTGCGCGAGGGCGAACTCGGCAGCGCGCTGGAGAGCTTCGCGGCCTGAGCACGGTGACCCTGCACCCGGGGATCGTCCGCCGCGCGGCGGGTGGGGTGTACGAGGTCGAGCTCGAGGGTGGCGAAGTCGTCAACGCCGTGCTGCGCGGGCGGTTGAAGCTCGAGCAGCGCACGGGTGATCGGGTCGTCGTCGGCGACCGTGTGGACGTGGCGCGGCACGCCGACGGCAGCGTCACGATCGAAGCGGTCCGGCCGCGGGCCACCGAACTCGCCCGTCGTGCCCCCGGACACGGGGGCCGGCGGGCGAAAGTCATCGTGGCGAACGTGGACCAGCTCGTGGTCGTGTTCGCGGCGGCGCAGCCGGAGCCGCGGCTGCGGATGCTCGACCGGTTCCTCGTGCTCGCGGAAGCGAACGACCTGCCGGCCGTCATCGTGGTGAACAAGGTGGACCTGGTGGACGAAGCCGAGGTGCGGGCCCGGTTCGCCGACTACGGGGCCGCCGGCTACCGGATCCTGCTCACGAGCACGGTGGACGGCCGGGGGCTGGAGGAGCTCCGCGACCTGCTGTGCGGCCGGATCAGCGCGCTGACGGGGCCCAGCGGCGTCGGCAAGTCCAGCCTCCTGAACGCGCTCGAGCCGGGCCTCGGGCTGAGGACGGCGGAGATCAGCGCGGCGCTCCGGCAGGGGCGACACACGACGGTGACCGCCCAGCTCGTCCCGCTCCGCTGCGGCGGCTACGTGGCGGACACGCCAGGGCTGAGGGAGGTGGGGCTGTGGGGCGTGCCGCTCGAGGAGCTGGACCTCTGCTTCCCGGAGTTCCGCCCGTACCTGGGCGAATGCCGGTTCGGCGGCTCCTGCACCCACATCCACGAGCCGGACTGCGCCGTGCGCGAGGCCGTCGAGAACGGCGAGGTCTCGGCGGCGCGGTACGAGAGCTACCGGGCGCTGCGGATGGAGGAGGAAGAGGCGGGCATGGAATATTGAGGCGGGCCCGGGCGCCCTACGAGAGCGCGCAGTCCTCTCCCCCGGAGTACGGGCCGCAGCCCGTCGGCTTCCTTCATCGCCCGTCGGCCCCCTCCGATCCGCTGGTTTCGCCGCCGGCGGCCGCTCCAGGGCGCCCCGCCCCCCGCCCCTCCCCCGCCAGCGCCACCACCTGCGGCGCGCCGGCGTCCCGGCCCGGGCCCGGGTGCCGTTCCACCACCACCGGCCAGCGGTAGACGCGCTCCACCGTTTCGCGCGTGAGCACGGCGTCAGGCTCGCCTTCCGCGGCGACGCGGCCGCGGTCGAGCAGCAGGATGCGCGATGCGTAGCGCGCGGCGAGGTTGATGTTGTGGGTGACGAGGAGGACGGTGACGCCGCCGGCCGCGGCGAGCGCGGCGACGAGCTCGAAGATCTCCATCTCGTGGCGGATGTCGAGCGCCGCGGTGGGCTCGTCCAGCACGAGCGTCTCGGGCTGCTGCGCGAGCGCGCGCGCGATCCGCACGAGCTGGCGCTCGCCGCCGGAGAGCGTGGCCAGCGGTCGGTCCGCCAGGTCCAGCACGTCGCAGCGGGCCATTGCCTGCTCGATCGCCACGCGGTCCGCCTCTCCCTCGCGGCGCCAGTTGCCGAGGTGCGGGTAGCGGCCCATGGCCACGAGCTCGCGGGCCGTGATCGGGAACGCCAGCTCCTCGTGCTGCGGCACGACGCCGATGCGGCGGGCCAGCTCGCGCCGCGTCCACTCCGCCACCGGGCGTCCCGCATAGCGCGCCTCGCCCGCCTGCGGCGCGAGCGCGCCGAGCAGCACCCGGAGCAACGTGGACTTGCCCGAGCCGTTGGGGCCGAGGATCGCGTACACGCCGCCCGCGGGCACGTCGAGGTCCACGCCGTCCAGCGCGGGCGCGGCGGCGCGCGGGTAGGTGAAGCGCAGGCCACGCGCGGTGAAGACCGCGTGGCCGCTCACACCCGCCTCCTTGCCAGCAGCACCACGAACACGGGCACGCCGATCAGGGCGGTGATGACGCCGACGGGCAGCTCTGCGGGCGCGGCGAGCGTGCGCGCGGCGGTGTCGGCAACGAGCAGGAACGCGGCGCCGGCGAGCAGCGACGCGGGCAGCAGGAAACGGTGGTCGCTGCTCCAGGCGAGCCGGAGCGCGTGCGGGATGATCAGGCCGATGAAGCCGATGACGCCGCACGCGGCGACGCTCGCCGCGACGAGCAGTGAAGCCACGAAATACGCGACGAGCTTGACGCGCTCGACCCGCACGCCCAGGTGCAGCGCGGTCTCCTCGCCCACGGCGAGCAGGTTGAGCGGGCGTGCGAGCCCGAGCAGCAGCACGCCGGCGGGGAGCATGTAGACGCCGAGCAGCGCGACCGCCGACCAGCTCGCGCCGGAGAGGCTGCCCATCATCCAGAACACCGCGGAGCGGAAGCTCTCGGCCTCGGCGAACGTGAGCAGCAGGAGGATCACCGCGTTGAAGAACGCGCCGACGATCACGCCGGCGAGCAAGAGCACGCGGGTGTCCAGCACGCGCCCCGTTGCTGCGGCGATGCGGAAGACGATCGCGATCGCCGCGAGCGCGCCGGCGAGCGCGGCGAGCGGCACGATCCAGGGCGAGAGTGCGGCGAGGCCGAGCACGATCGCCGCGACCGCGCCGACCGCGGCGCCGCCGGAGACGCCGAGGACGTACGGCTCTGCGAGCGGGTTGCGGAGCAGCGCCTGGAACACGGCGCCGGCCAGCGCGAGCGCGCCGCCGGTCATCGCGGCGAGGAGCGCGCGCGGCAGGCGCAGATCGCGTACGATCGCGCGCGTCGTGTCGTCGGCGCCGCCGGTGAGCGCGGCGATGACTTCGCGGAGCGGGATGCCGGCCGCACCGACGGCAACGGCGGCGACCAACGCGACGACCGCCAGCGACGCGAGCAGCGCGAGCGCGGCCGCGGCGGAGCGGGGCCGTAGCGCACGGGTGCGTGCGGCGCCCGGCGCGGCGGCGCGGGCTGGCGTCGCGGCGTTCACGGCGTCGGCTCAGGCGAGTACAGCTCGGGGTGCAGGATGCCCGCGAGCTCCACAGCGGCGCGGGCGAGGCCCGGGCCCGGGCGGTTGAAGTGGTCGGTGTCCACGGCGACGACGCGGCCTTCACGCACCGCACGCAGATCCCTCCACCCCGGCGCAGTCTCGAACCGGGCGAGCGTGCGTGCGTCCACGCCCGCGACGGCCACGACCACGACGTCGGGCTGCCTCCTCACGACCTCTTCGAGACCGACCTCGGGCCAGAGCGCAGGCGCGTCGTCGAACACGTTGCGGCCGCCCGCGATCGTGATCAGCTCGTCCGCGAACGTGCCGGGCCCGGCGGCGCGCGGCGGGTCCACGGAGACGAGGTAGAGGACGGTACGGCGCTCTGCTCCCGCGGCGTCGAACCGTCGGCGCACGCCCTCCAGCACTGCCCGGAACGCTGAGACGAGGGTGTCGGCGCGCGCCTCGAGGCCGAGCATGCGGCCCACCTGCCGAACGAGGCGCTCCGCATCCGCCACGCTCTCCGGATTGGTGGCAAAGACGGGGATGCCGAGCTCGTCGAGCCGCTGGACGAGCGTGCGGGACTGCGCGTCACGCCACGAGATGACCAGGTCGGGCCGGAGCGCGGCGAGCCACTCGATGCTGGGCGTGAGCCCGCCGCCGACGGAGGGTAGAGCGGCGAGCTCCGGGTGCGTGTCGTAGTCGGTGCGGGCGACGAGGCGGTCGGCCGCGTTCAGCGCGACGATCGCATCCGTGGCTGCGGGAACCAGCGAGACGACGCGCTCGGCAGGCGCGGCGAGGCGGACCTCGCGGCCCACGTCATCGATGACCGTGATCGCGGCGGGAGCGCCCGCGTCCTCGCCCTGCCGGTCCGCGCCGCACGCGGCGACCAGGGCCGCCAGGCACAGTGCGACGAAGCGCCGCCGGCCCGACGATGGAACGGCGAGCCGACGGTCAGCTCTTCCGCGCGGTCTTGGCGAAGAACACGCTGGGCCGCTGCTCGACCCGGTCGCTCTCGCAGTGGGGGCAGCGGGGGCTCGCATCCTCCTCGTGGGCGCGCAGCGTCTCGACGCGATCGAAATCGTGGCCGCAGCTCGTGCAGTGGTACTCGTAGACGGGCATGGCGCGACCTCCGTGCGGCGGGAGGAACGGATCGAGTTGCGCGAGCGCGGCGTCACGCCCGTGTTGCCGTGATCCACTCGTTCGGTGTGCGTTTGAACGGAATCTAGCCAGCGACAGGGGGGCGTCAAGCGCGGCGCCGTTGGCGCTGGCGCACGGGATGGGGGAGCCGACGCCTGTGGAGCGAGCCGACGTCAGGGTTCGCCGATCGTGTCCCGGCGCAGCGTGTCGCGGCGGGTCACCGTGTCCTGGACCGGCTGCGCGACAGGGTGGAGGCGTGTGGTGTCCGGGCCGAACGCGGCTCGCGACTGCGCCGGCAGCGTGTCGCGCCTCGTGGTGTCCGGCCGGACCCCGACCCCCGACGGCACCGGCGCCGTGTCCGCCCGCGTAGCGGCTGGCGGCGCGGCCTGCTGCCGCGGCTCGGGCGCCGGCTGCTGGCGAGGCCGGGGCGAGGTCTGTTGTTGCCCCGCGGGCGCGGGCTCCGTGGGCTGGCTGCTGGCCTGGCGCGTCGAGGATGCGCCGGCCTGCGCGGAGTCCTGCTCCGCCGGGGGCGCTGCGGCCGATGGCGGGCACCGGTGCTGGAAGATGGTGCGCCACTGGCTGCCGGCGCGGCCGACGGCGGCAAACCACGTGTCCGCGACGCCGTAGTACTGCAGCAGCAGCTCGACCTGGCCATCCCGGTCCCAGTCGAGGTAGTCCACGAGCCGGGGCGCGGCCTTGCCGGTGCTGGCGTAGTCGTTGTACTCCGCGAACACGGGCTCGTAGCCGGACTGCGCCTGGGGCGTCGCGACGAAGAAGAGGGAGGAGCCGGCGTCGTCGAGGCCCGGGCCGAGCGTGTCGCCGACCAGGAACGTGGCCGCGAAGCCCGGCTCTTCCGAGCCCGCGATGGGGATCGGGGTGAGCTGGGCCATGGCGCGCTGCCAGTTGCCGGGCAGGGGCGCGGACCGGGCGCGGAGCAGGCGCTCGGCGAGGATGGGCGCGAGGACCTGCATGGCGCGCGTGGGTTGGGGCGCCGCCGCGGGCCGGGGCGGCGCGGGCGCATCCGTCTTGCGGAGTGCGAGGAACTCGGTGGCGTCGCCGGCGCCGGGGCCGAGCTCCATGATGCCCGTCACGCGTGGCACGCGGGGGCAGACGGATTCGGGCGGGACCTCGGCCGACTGGATGATGAACGTGCCGACGCGGGCGCCGGCGCGGAACAGGGCGAGCTCGTCGCCCGCGCGGTAGTGTTCCGCGATGAGGCGGTTGCCGTAGCGTTCCCAGTCGTCGGCCTCGAGGCGGCGCAGCGAGTCCCCGCTGATCTCGGCGATGGGGACGAGGGTCCCGATGCCGCCGCCCTGTGCGTGCACCAGGTGGAGCAGCGGCCCTTCGGGCAGCCGGTCCTCGCCCGGCTCTTCATCTGCGGGTCCGGCTTCCTGCTCTTTGGGCGGCGGCGGCACGAAGGCCAGCTCGGCGCCGCCCCACTGCACGTTGTCGCAGCCGGAGGCAGCGATTACAATCAGGCAGGCAGCCAACCGGAAGGGCGAACTCGCTCGCATCTCGACTCCATGACGGGCCCGGCGCCCGGGTGCGGGGGCGCTGCAACGCTCGTATTCTCGCAACCTAGACCTGCAGCATCCAGCACGCAACAGGTGTGACACCGGCAACGGCAGGATCGGAGCGACGGCCGTGGCGGGCGGCGCGGCAAGGCTGTTGACGCGGCTGCGGCGGCTCGCGCGCGAGCCGGGCAGTGGGTTCGCTTTGGTGGAGGCCGCGGACGCGGCGCCGCCGGTCGAGTACGATGAGGGGCTCACCGAAGCGGATGCGGAGGTGATCGAGGAGCCAGGCGGCAGGCTGCGTGCGATCCCGGTGGGCCCGCCGGCGGAGAGCCGGTTCACCTGCTTCCTGGACGGCATCCAGCGTGCGGCGGTTGCGCTCTATCACGGGCCGGTGCCGGTGGTGTACGCGTACGCCGCCGCGGTCGTGCGCATGCGGCGAGACCGTCGCATGGGCACGCTCCGGGCGGCTCCTGCATCCGGCTACGCGACGCGGTTCCTCGAGGAGCGGGAAGCGGCGTTCTTCCCGTTCCGGTACGTGGACCCCTCGACGGTGCGCGCTGCGCTGGACGGCGCGGGCGAGGTCATTGATACGGGGCCGGAGAAGCCCGACGAACCGCTGCCGCTGTTCCCGCCGCTGCTCCAGGCGCGAGCGGCGGCGCGGGTGAACCGGTGGCGCGAAGGGTTGGAGGCGGAGCTGGCGCGGCGGTGGATGGAGGCGGCGGGCGACGACGACGGCTGGCTGCTGGTGGACGGGAGTCTCACGCTGAGCGGCGAGCTGGCCGCGTGTCCGCGGGCGGTGGGCGTGATCAAGAGCCACCGCACCCGCTTCTTCGACGGCGATGACATGCGCACGGTGCTCGGGCTGGAAGCGGGTGAGCGGACGAGCGTGTTCCAGCCGGGCACGCGGAGGTTCACGCCGGTGCACTCGTGGTACCTGCGGTTGCGGCCGCGGGCGGGCCGGGATGTGTTCTGGGGCCTGGTCCGGGTGGAGGTGGCGGCGAGCGAACGGAGCGTCGAGCTGGCCGACGAGGTGAGCCGCTGGCTCCTGGCGGAGACGGCGCCGCTCGCGTTGCCCGATCCGCGCTGGGACCGGTTGCTGTATCCGATCCGCGACTGCGAGCAGTACCTGCGGGCGCGGGCGCCGCGCTGGAGCTAGGGGGATGGCACTCGATCCGAGCGAGCTGCGCCGGGTGATGGGCCACTTCGCGACGGGCGTGGCCGTGGTGACGGCGATGGATATGGAGGCGGGCCGGCCGTACGGGTTGACGGCGAACGCGGTGGCGTCCGTCTCGTTGGAGCCGCCGCTGGTGCTGGCGTGCGTGGAGAAGGGGTCGGACACGCACCCGCGGATCCGCGCTGCGCAGGGCTTCGCCATCAGCGTCCTGGCGGCGGACCAGGAGGCGCTGGCGCGGCGGTTCGCGGGAGGGGATGCGGCGGAGAAGTTCCGGGGCGTGGCGTACCGGCGTGAGACGACCGGCGCGCCCGTGCTGGAGGGTGCGCTGGCCTGGTTGGACTGCCGGCTGTGGGCGGAGTACCCGGGCGGCGACCACACGATCTTCGTGGGCGAGGTGGTGGCGGGGGATGCGCGGGCGGGCGAGCCGCTGATCTTCTTCCGGAGCGGCTACGGCCGCTTCCAACCCTGAGCGGCAGGGTGCTGGGCCGGTTCGGGGCGGCGGCGAGCGCGGCGCTGCTGGGGCTCGCGCTGGGGACGGCTGCCCAGACGAGCGCCGCACTGCTGCTCTACACCACGGAGGGGCTGCTCGCCGCGGCCGGGATGCTGGTCTCGGTGGTGCTGGCGGGCGTCGCGGCCGGCCTGTGGGCGGGGTGGCCGGGGGGCCGGGGCCGGGCGGGCTGGCGCTGGGTGCTGGCGGTCCTCTCCTTCGGGCTCGCCGCGGTCTTCGCGGCGTTGTGGGACGCCACGCCGGGGCTGCGGGCCGCGGCGGTGGGGCGGGGAGCCGCGGTGCTGCTGCTGCTCGCGCACCCCGCCTACGCCGCGGGCTCGCTGCTCGCAGCGTTGACGGCGGGTGGCGCGAGGGGCCACGACGGCGGGAGCGCCGCCGCGGGCGTCGCGCTGGGCATGCTCCTGGGCGCCGCGGCCGGCGTCGTGCTGGCGGCCGGGACGCTCATCCCGCACTTCGACCCGGGCCCCGTCCTGCTGGGCTGCGGCCTCGCGGCGACGGGCGGCGCCGCGCTGCACGCTGCGCTGGGGCCGGAGACGGATGGCGGAGGGGGAGTCATGCAGGGCAAGGTCGTGTTGATCACGGGTGTCGGCCGCCGCGGGCAGGTCGGCTACGCCCTCGCCGAAGCGTTCCTGGCCGAGGGCGCGCGGCTGGTGGTGACGAGCCGGTCCGCCGAGGTCGAACAGGCCGCCCGCGAGCTGGGCAACCGAGGCGAGGTGCTCGCCGTCTCCGCGGACCTGACGCGGCCCGAGGAGGTGGACACGCTGATGAGCGCCGTGCGGGAGCGCTACGGGCGGCTCGACGTCGTCGTCAACGCCGCCGGCGGCCTCAGGGTGATCAAGCCGCTCGCGGAAACCACGCCCGAGGAGTGGGACGACGAGGTGGACCGCAACGCGCGCACCGCGTTCCTCGTCAGCCGCGCGGCGCTGCCGCTGCTCCGTGAATCGCGCGGCGCGATCATCAACTTCGCCTCGCCGGCGGGCGAGCGGGCGGCGGCGCGGCTGGGCGCGTACAGCGCGGGCAAGGCGGGCGTGATCGCGCTCACGCGCGCCCTGGCGCTCGAGGAGAAGCGGTACGGCGTGCGGGTCAACGCCGTCGCGCCCGGGATGATCGACACGGAAGACAACCGCCGGAGCGTCGAGGATCCCACGAAGGTGAAGTGGGTGACGCGCGAGGAGGTCGCCCGCGTGGTGCTGTTCCTCGCGAGCGAGGCCTCCTCGGGCATCTCCGGCGAGACGATCCGCGTGATGGGCGAAGGGCTGGGCTGAGCGTCTCGCCGCGCGGTCCGTCGCGGATGGAGACGGCCGGGGTATGGGCCGCCTTCAGGTCCAGAGTGAGGACCTGGCCCAGGGCGACGTCCACCTGGATCGCATCGGGCGCGGCCGGCGGCGTGGCCGCGGAGCCGGCCGGGGGCGGCACGCGGTCCCGGGCGCTCGGCGCCGGCACCTGGGAGGCGCGGCTGCCCCTGGCGCCGGGCGTGTACCGGGTGAACCTGCGGGTGGACGGCGGCCCGTGGATCGTGCCGCCCGGGCTGCCGTCGGTCGTGGACGAGTTCGGCGGCGCAGTGGGGATCCTGACGATCGAGTGAGGCCGCGCAGCGCTCAGTCCGCGCCCAGCGGCTGGATCGCGGCCGAGCGCTGCCGGTCCGGCGCGACGCGGCCGGGCGCCGCGAGCCGTCGCACGGCCTTGAGGCCGATCGAGGCCACGTGGATGAAGGGCGACGCCGTCGTGAGGCCGACCGGCGTCCCCTGAGCGAGCGCGCGGAGCAGGCCGTCGGGGCCGTCGAACGCCGGCACCTCGGTGAACGCGCGGCCGATCTCGTGCGCGAAGTGCGCGTCCGTCGACGCAGCAGCGGCGACGCCGCGCGCCCGTGCAGCCTCCAGCGCGCGCCGGTTCCAGGGCGGGTAGAACGCGCGGGAGTTGAACACCTCCACGATGTCCGCGACGGCCATCGCGCGCGCGGCGTGCCACCGCGAGCGCCACGCGTAGGCGTAGGGGTGCGGCGCATAGACCAGGCCGCCCTGGGCGCGGATGCGCTCCACCGTTTCCTCGAGGGGCAGGTCCTGGGGGATCCGCTCCGTCAGGAACAACCCGATCAGCTCCGTCTTCCCCTCGCACCGGATCTCCTCGCCCACGATCACGTGTTCGGGCGCGTACGCGCGCGCCTCGAGCGCGCCCTCGATCTCGCCGTGGTCCGTCACGGCAATGCGATCGAGGCCCGCCTCGAGCGCACGCTCCACCAGCTCCCTCGGCGACATGGCCGCATCCGGCGAGAAGCGGGTGTGGGCGTGGAGATCGATCCGGAGCCACGTCGGCTCTCTCGTCTCGCTCGGCTTCATCGGCGACAGACCCATCCGGTTTTTTCGCGGTGGCTTCACCCCGGGGCCGCCGGGCGGCGGGCAGCGGCGCGCGGGATCCCCAGCGACGGGTTCGTGGTGCCGCAGTTCGGGAGACAGTCCGGTCGGCCACCCGTACCGCAACCCAGCCCAGACGTGCAGTGCAAGAATAGTGCAACCGTGCGGCGGCCCTACGGCGCGTCGGAGTGCCCCGGTGCGCGACCTCCCTTCGCGGCCGCGGGAAATGTTTGCACCCGCGCGAGCACGCGCGGGCGCACAGTGAGCCGAACGGCGGCCGCGCGTTCGCTGGCCGCGGTCCGGGGCCCCGCATAGATTGCGCTCCCGGGGGCGCCGCACGGGAATACGGCGGCGCCCGGTGAGTGTTCCGCTGCATCCCGTCTCCACAGGCAAGGCAGCGAGAGCGATGCGAGAGGCACCCGTCGGCCGCGTGGTGGGCACGGAGCGCCGGCCCAACACGCCGCACGAGTTCCACTTCTGGACCGCGGAGCAGTCCGCGGTCGGGATCGGCGCGCTGGTTCGCGTGGATGTGGGCGGTCCGCAGCCGCGCCGGGTGTACGGCGTGGTCGTGGATGGGGCGAGCTACACCGACCTCGAGACGCCGCTCCACGACTACATCGGGCTGGAGGGCGACCCCGCGATGACGGTGCCCGCGCCCACGGAGCGGCCGGAGATCCGGCTGTACACGGCGGCGGTGCTCAGGCACGAGCCGCCGGAGCCGCTCCAGCCCGTGTCCGCGGGGCCGGTCTACCTCGCCACGGATGAAGACGTGCGCGTCGCGCTGCGCATGGACGCGTACGCGAAGCCGGGCGGCACGGCGATCCCGGTGGGGCTCTACACGACGGGCGGGCTCGAGGCGCCGATCTATCTGGACGCCGATTTCCTGCTGGGCCCCGAGGCGGCGCACCTGAACATCACGGGTGTGAGCGGCCTGGCGACCAAGACCTCCGCCGTCCTGTTCCTGCTGGCGAGCATCTTCGAGCACCTGCCGCCGAGCAAGGGCAGCGTCGCGGCGCTGTGCTTCAACGTGAAGGGGCCGGACCTGCTGTTCCTCGACCAGCCGGGCGAGCTGACGGAGGAGGACCGGCGCATGTACGAGCGGCTGGGCGTGCCGCCCGAGCCGTTCAAGAACGTCCACTACTACGCGCCGTACAAGCCGGACGGCTACAACCTGAACACGCTGCGCACCCACGAGGCGCTGACCCACAACGTCTCGCCGCTGGTCTGGGGACTGGAGCAGATCCTGAAGTTCGCCGAGGTGCTGCTCACCCGCGAGGACGTGGACGCCAAGGCGGACGCGCTGATCGAGTTCATCCGCGAGCGCGTGGTGGGGCGCGAGATGGGGCCCGAACAGGGCGTGACGCGCCACCATCTCGTACGCACGTTCCAGGACCTGGAGGATTGGTTCGAGGACGTGCTGTGGACGTGCGAGCAGAACAGCCGCGAGAACTGGCGCACGCACCACGTCGCGACGATCCGCAAGGTGCGCAACCGGCTGCTCAACCTGTCCACGCGCGCGAAGGGGCTGGTCTCGAACGACGCAACGGTGAGCGATCTGCCGTGGGGCGCGTTCCAGGACCGGCACCTGTACGTGATCGACGTCGCGAACGTCGAGCCGGAGGCGCAGGACCTGATCTTCGCACGGGTCGTGACGGAGGCGCGGGAACGGCTCGAGCGCAAGGCGCTGGGGGTGGACCACCTGATCGTCTTCGTGGACGAATTGAACAAGTACGCGCCGGCGGATGGGCACGACACCTACGTCCGCAAGATGCTGCTGGACGTGAGCGAGCGCGGCCGCTACCTCGGGCTGGTGTTGTTCGGGGCGCAGCAGTTCCGCAGTCAGGTGCACAAGCGCGTGGTGGGCAACGCCGGCACCGGGCTCTACGGGCGGATGGACATGGACGAGCTGGCGACGCCCGGTTACAGCGTGCTCTCGCCGGCGACGAAGTCGAAGCTCGCGACGCTGAGCAAGGGTGAGCTGATGGTGCGGCACCCGCACTTCACGCAGCCCATCTTCGTGCGCTTCCCGCGCCCCGCGGCGCTGACGGGGCGACAGGGCGTGGAGCGCTTCGCGCCGGAGGCGGATCTGCCGTTGGAGGAGGCGGTCGTGCGGCAGCTCCGGCGGCTGGACCGTCGCATCCCGGTCACCGAGGTGAAGGACCTGATCGCCGGGCGCGACGAGGCCGAGGTGCTGACGGCGTTGCACCGCACCCAGCAGGTCAAGCCCGCGGACGTGCTGGCGTTCTTCCGGAGCTGCCTCAAGAAGAAGGTCCCGCGCCAGGTCGTGCCGGCCGGAGGGGCGCCGCACCGTGGCGTGCCGGTGGTGGACGACCCGTATGCGTGAGGTCCCTGTCGGGAGGGCCAGGGCGCGGGTGGGAGCGTTGCAGACAGACGCCTGCGTGACGCGACACGCCCGATAGACCCCGATCGACGATGTCGTCCGATCGATCCGAGCCGGCACCGTTCGATGCCGCCTCGCCGGTCCACGAATGGATCGAGCGGGTGTTCCGGCAACATTACGCCGAGCTGTGCACGTTCGTGGCCGGCCTCACGGGATCTGTGGAGGGGGCGGAGGACGTGGTGCACGACGTCTTCCTGGCCATCTGGCGTGCGCCGGAGCGGTGGCTGGAGGCCGGCGACGCGCTGCGGCCGATGCTGTACGTCGCTGCACGCAACCGTGCGCTGGACGTGCTCAGGTGGCGCCGCGTGCGGGAGCGGTACGCCGAGCGGGTCGCGCTCCAGGCGGCCGCCGCTCCCGCGGATCCGGAAGAGGTGCTGGCGCAGCGTGAGATCGAGCGCGCCTTCGATGCGGCGGTGGCGGGCCTGTCCGCCCGCATGCGGGAGATCTACCTGCTGCACCGGCTGGAGGGCCTGACGTACCGCGAGATCGCCGATCGGCTCGGCATCTCGGTGAAGACGGTCGAAGTGCAGATGGGCCGAGCGTTGAAGAAGCTGCGGGAGCAGTTGGCCGTGCTGGTCGAGGACGAGCGCCGGCCGCCGTCCCGGGCCGGGCCTGCGCCGTGACCCGCCGTGGGGCGGCGTCGCCCGTGGAGCCCCGACCCCGCCGCTCGACGTCGCCGCCGGGTTTCCTCACGAGCTCCCCTCCCGGAGGCCGTTTCCCCGCCCGACCGATCCCCCACGCCCCCTGTAAGGGTGCCTCGCCGTCTCGGTCGTTGCCTAGGAGTGAGCGCACGTGGAACTCGACAGCGAGGCGATCCCGGTGGACGACCGATTGGACGCGCTGTTCAGCGAGATGCGCCCCGAGATGCTGGCTCGTCTCGGACGTTACCTGGAAGGCCGATGTTCGGCCGAGGAGCGGCGGGGCATTGAAGACTGGCTCGCCGAAGATCCGCGCCGGCAGGATCTCGTGCAACGGATCCGCCGCGCCCGTGCGCTGGCCGAAGTGACGCCCGGCCGGTGGGACGTGGAAGCCGCCTGGGCGAGGCTCGAGGCGGCGATGGCGGCGGAGTCCCGGCGCGACGTGCCGGACGTGGAACATCAGCGTCGCGGCCCCTGGGCGTGGCGGCGACGGCTCGTGCCCGCCTTGCGGGCCGCCGCGGCGATCGCTGCGCTGCTGGCGGGCGCGGCGCTGTGGCAGCACCGCGACGCACTCCTCGGGCCGGGCCCGATGCGCGAGGTGACGGCGGGCGTGGGTCAGCAGGTGCGGGTGACGCTCGGCGACGGCACGCGCGTCGTCCTCGGCCCTGCGAGCCGGCTGCGGTTCGCCGAGCGGTTCCGCCGCGTCCGCGCCGTGGAGCTGGAAGGCGAGGCGGTGTTCGATGTCACTCCCGACCGGGCACGGCCGTTCCGGGTCACCGCGGGTCCGTCCATCACCGAGGTGCTGGGCACGCGGTTCGGCGTGAAGGCCTACCCGGAGGACGGGTACGCGGAGGTCGTCGTCGCGGAAGGCCAGGTGGCGGTGTCGGGCGGTGCGGACCGAAGCGCGACGCCGACGGTCCACCTCACGCCCGGGCTCGCGGTGCGGATCGAGCCGGACGGCACGGCGGGGCCGGTGGTGGAAGTCCCCGCCGACGACATCCTCGCCTGGACCGAAGGTCGCCTGGTTTACCACGGTGCGCCGTTGGCGGAAGTCGTGCGGTCGCTCGAGCGCCGGTTCGGCGTGCGGATCGCGCTGGCGGATCCGGAGCTCGGTGCGCTGCGTCTCACCGCGGAGTTCCGGCAGCCCGCGGCGGCGGAGGTCGTGCAGCTCATCGCCCGCTCGCTGGGGCTCGAGTACCGGCGCACGCCCGACGGTTTCCTCCTCTCCCATCGCCCCGCTGGGGCGGGTGGTTCCGCTGCGGTGGGGACACCGATCGTCTCGACCCATGGAGGTTCATCGCGATGAAGCGCATGCTGCTCCCGGGTCTACTCGCTGCGTCGCTCGCGGCCGCGCTGATCGTACCGGTTCCGGCCGCGGGTCAGACGAAGCTTGTTCAGGCACGTGAGAGTGGACAGCCGGCCGCCGTCGATGCGGGCGGCCGATTCGACCACCCGGTGACGGTGAACGTGGTGGGCGCGCGTCTCGGAGACGTGCTCGCCCACATCGCCGCACAGGCCGACCTGGGGTTGGTCTACGGCAGCGACATCGTCCCGGTGGATCGGCGGATCACGCTGCGTGTGCAGTCGATGCCGGCGCTGGACGCGCTCGAGCGCGCCCTCGCGGGCACGGACATCACGGTCACGCCCGTGGGCCGCGATCAGGTGGTGCTCGCGAAGCGCGTCGCAGCGGCGGAGCCGGCTGCGCCGGTCCGGGTCCAGACCGGTTCGGTGGCGGGGCGGGTGCTGGAGGCGGAAACCGAAATGCCGATCACGGCGGCGGCCGTCTCCCTGGTCGGGACCCGCTGGAGGACGCTCACGGGGGCCGACGGACGGTACCGCATCGACGACGTCGCTCCCGGGGAGTACACCCTCCGGGTCGAGCGGCTGGGTTACGAGGAGGCGACCCGGCGCATCCTCATCCCGGGAGGCCAGACGGTCCAGGCGGACTTCGTGCTCACGAGGGCGCCGGCGGAGATCGACGCCGTGGTCGTCACGGTCACCGGCGAGCAGCGGGTCCGCGAACTCGGCCACGTGGTGGGGCGGATCGACGCGGATGCCGTCGTGCGCACCGGCCCCGTGTCGAGCGTGAGCGAGTTGCTGAACGCCCGGGTCCCGGGGCTGAACGTGTACAACACGTCCGGCACCGTCGGGGGCGAAGTCAACGTCCGGATCCGCTCGCCGAACTCGATCCAGTTGAGCAGCTTCCCGATCGTGATCGTGGACGGGGTCCGCTACAACAGCTTCCAGGAAGTGACGGGCGGGCTGACCTCGTTCCAGATCGAGCCCACGAGCCGGCTCAACGACCTGAACCCGAACGACATCGAATCCATCGAGGTGGTGAAGGGGCCCTCGGCGACCGCGCTCTACGGCACGGACGCAGCGAACGGCGTCATCGTCATCAAGACGAAGGCCGGTCAGCCGGGGCCGGCGCGCTGGCGGGCGTACGCGCGCGCCGGCATCACCGAGATCCCGGACCCCCGCAGTCCCGACGTCTACTGGGGTTGGCAGAGCCGCGCCGGGTCCTGCACGCTGTACAACGTAGCACTCGGCACCTGCACGCAGGACAGCGTCACCGTCCTCCCGAGCCCCTACGACGATCCCGATCTCACGATCTTCGCGGCCAAGCCGCGGTGGGAGTACGGGGTGAACGTCTCGGGTGGGACCGACGCGCTCCGCTACTACTTCTCTGCCGACTTCGATGAAGCGACGGGGCCGCTCCAGCTCCCGCCCGCGATGGCCAAGCAGTGGCGCGAGACGCGGGGTGGTGCGAAGCTGGCGGCGGAGCACCTGGAGCCGAACCGCGAGGAGCGGCTGAACTTGCGCGCCAACATGGTCGCCATTCTGGGCGCATCCGCGACGCTGCGCGTCAACGCGGCGTACACGGAGGGCGAGACCCGGAACATCTCGCTGGATGCCGGCAACCCCTACGTGCGCTGGGCCGAGCAGGTGACCCCGGACGGCGACCCGTACGGCGGCGCCAGCCCGCTGAACGTGTTCACGCGCAGCTCGACCGAGACGGTGAACCGCTTCACCGGGAGCGCGATCGCCGAGTGGCGGCCGGCGCCGTGGCTCCAGACCCGCGCCGTCGTCGGCGTGGACCTGCCGAGCACGCACCGCTACACCTTCGCGCCGCGTGACATGCAGCGGAACTACGAAGGCTCGGTCAGCGAGATCCGGTCCAAGGTCCAGTCGACCTCCGCGGAAGTGGGCGCGACGGCGACGTTCGGCTTCGGCCGGATCCTTTCCCGGACCTCGGTGGGTGCCCAGTACGTGCGCCATTACCGCAACGAGCTCACCGTCTCGGGCGACAATCTCCGGCCGGGCGGCGCCTCGATCATCGATGCGGCGCGACAGTCCATCACCCAGAGCTACAGCGAGGCAGTCACGCTCGGCAGCTACGTCGAGCAGGTGTTCGGGCTCGACGACCGCCTCTTCCTGACCGGCGCGGTGCGGGCGGACGGCGCCAGCACCTTCGGCAACCCGTACGATCCCGCGTTCTACCCGCGCGCCGGCATCTCCTGGGTGGCGTCCGAGGAGCCGTTCATGCCGCGGATCCCGGGGCTGGACAACCTGCGGCTGCGCTACTCGTACGGCGCGGCCGGCCAGCAGCCGACGCCGGGGATGCGGCGTAGGGCGTATCAGTCCCTCACGGTGAACCTGGAAGGGCAGACCAATCCCGCGGTCATCACGATCCGGCTCCCGAGCCCGGACCTGCGCCCGGAGAAGGTGAAGGAGCACGAGTTCGGGTTCGACGCGAGCGCCTTCGCCGGGCGGCTCCAGCTCGACCTGACCTGGAACCGCCGCAAGACGGAGGACCAGATCACGACGGTCACCCTCCCGCCCGGCTTGCGGAACGTGTACGCGAACATCGGCCTCATCGAGGGCCGGGGCTTCGAGGCGCGGCTCGTCGGGCGCGTCGTCGACCGGGACGATGTGACCCTCGACGTGATCTTCAACCACTCGACGAGCACCAGCGAGGTGGTCGAGCTGGGTGGCCAGGTGGCGGTGTACAGCACGGCCAGCAGCCTGGTCGAAGGCTTCCCGCTGGGCGCGCGGTTCATGCGGCCGATCCTCAGCTACGAGGACAAGAACGGCGACGGGATCATCGGCCCGGACGAGGTCGTCATGGGCGACACCGCGGTCTACATGGGCAAGGGCACGCCGGGCAACACGCAGTCGCTCACGGCGGCGCTCGGGCTGTTCAACCAGCGGGTGCGATTCTCGGCGCTCTTCGAGCGACGCGGCGACTTCATGCAGGTCGACCAGATCAGCTACTACGGGCGCACCAAGCTGCGGGCTGCCGTCGATCCGACCGCGCCGCTGGAGGAGCAGGCGGAGGTCATCGCGACCTACCTGGGCGCGCCGCCCGGACAGTCCGGCGCGAGCTACACCTTCATGGCGCCCGGAGACTTCATCCGGCTGCGCGAGGCGTCCGTCGCCTTCGACCTGCCGAACGCCTGGGCCCGTGCGGCGCGGCTGAGCAGCGCGACCGTGACCCTCTCGGGCCGCAACCTGGCGCTGTGGACGGACTTCCCCGGTGCGGATCCGGAGAGCGCGCGGCCGTTCAGGTATCAGGGCGGCGTCGCCATGAACATTCCGCAGGCGCGTAGCTGGATCGTCCGCGTCGACCTCGGCTTCTGAGGAGAACGATGATGAAGCGACCGAATCGGTTCCCCCTGTGGGTCGTCGCCGTCGCCCTGCTCGCCGTGGCGGGGTGCGACGATCTCCTCGACGTCGACAACCCCACGGTCGTCGAGGAGTCCGACCTGGCGAACCCCGAGGGCCCTGAGCTCCTCCGCCGCTCCGCCCTCGCCCTGTCGTTCAACGCCGTGAGCTACGCAGCGTTGAACAGCGCCCTGCTCTCCGACGAGCTCACGGCGATCCCGACGCAGTTCACACTGCTGTCGGACTTGGTATGGACCGATTACTACCTCGACCTGCGCTCGGCCCAGGACCTGCTCGATCCGTGGCGATCCACGGGTGGCTACCCGTACGCTCCTCTCCAGGAGGCGCGCATCGCGGTGAGCCAGGCGCTGGAGGCCTACGCCAAGTACGGGCTGCCGTCGCAGCGGCCGCACGTCGGGCAGATGTTCGCGTTCCGCGGCTTCAGCATCGTGCAGCTCGCCGAGATGGTCTGCCCGGGCTTCCCGCTGCACGATGTGGACGGCGACCGGCCGAAGTACTCGGGGCCGCTCACCACGGCGGAGGCGTTCGAGCGCGCGCTGGTCGACCTGGACTCGGCGATCGTCGCCGCCGGCGACAGCACCCGGTTCCTGAACCTCGCCAAGGTCCTCCGCGGCCGCGCGTTGCTCGGGTTGGGCCGGTTCGGCGAGGCGGCGGCTGCCGTGGCCGGCGTGCCGACGGACTTCGTCTACAACGCGGAGTTCAACGGCTTCCCCTCGGGACTCAACCAATTCGCCAACGTGGGTTGGTACCCGGCGTTCGCGTTCGACGGGTACACCGTCTCCGATCGGGAAGGGGGGAACGGCCTGGATTACGCGTCGGCGGACGACCCACGCGTGCCGGTGATGCTGGTGGGCATGGCCGAGGATGGCATCACGCGGTCGTACGCGCAGCTCAAGTACGAGGCGAGCAACTCGCCGATCCCGATCGCGAGCGGGATCGAGGCGCGGCTGATCGAGGCCGAGGCCCAGCTCAACGGCGCAGCGGCAGGGGACTGGCTGGCCACGCTGAACCAGTTGCGGCAGACGCAGGTCTCGCCGCCGCTGCCGCCGCTCAGCGATCCGGGCACGCAGGATGCGAGGGTCGACCTTCTGTTCCGCGAGCGGGCGTTCTGGCTGTACCTGACCGGTCACCGGTTGGGCGACATGCGGCGGTTGATCACACACTACCGACGCGACCCGGAGAAGGTCTTCCCCACCGGCGCGCACCCCGTGACCGGCACGTACGGGCGCGCGACGAGCATCCCCTTCACGCCTGCCGGTGAGGAGTACGCCAAGACGGGGGTCACGGGGTGCATCGGATGATTCTACGAGAGACGCCATCGCCGGCCGGACGCCAGACGGCGCCGGGGCGGTGGCCCGCGATGCGGGCGGCGTGCGCGCTGGTCGCCGCCTGCATCGCTCTCGCGCCGAGGCCCGCATCGGCGCAGTACGGGCAGGACCTCCCGGTGGTGGAGCGCATGCTGCCGAACGGGCTGCGACTGCTGGCGCTCCGGCGCGAAGGCGCGCCGACGGTCGCCTTCGTCATGCAGTACCGCGTGGGCGCGGTGCAGGAGCGGGACGGCGAGACGGGGATCGCGCACCTCCTCGAGCACATGCTGTTCAAGGGGACCACGACCATCGGCACCCGCGATCACGCCGCCGAGCTCGAGCTCTTCGCCCGCATCGATGCGATCCAGGATTCGATCGTGGCGCTCCGCGCGGAGCGCGCGGACGCGTCTGCTCCGGCCAGGAGCCGGGGGACCGCGTCGTGCGGCCCATCGGCGGAAGAGCCACCCGAGGACCCGCGGATCCAGCGTCTCGCCGCGCGGCTGAAGGCGCTCGAGGACAGCGCCCGCGCCTTCGTCGTCGCCAACGAGTTCGACCGGATCCTCACGCGCCACGGCGCGCGGGGGCTGAACGCGTCCACGACCTACGAGGCGACGACGTACTACGTCGAACTCCCGGCCAACCGGGCGCGGCTCTGGTTCGCGCTGGAAGCGGACCGGCTGCGCAACCCGGTCATGCGCGAGTTCTACGCCGAACGCGATGTGGTGGCCGAGGAGCGGCGCATGCGCGTCGAGAGCGACCCGGGCGGCCGGCTGTGGGAGTGCTTCATGGCCACCGCCTACACGGTGCACCCGTACGGCCGCCCGGTGGTCGGCACGATGCAGGACATCCAGAACTTCACGCGCCGGCAGGCGGAGGAGTACTTCCGCCGCTACTACGGACCGAACAACGCCGTGGTGGCCGTGGTCGGCGACATCGAGCCGGACAGCATCCTGGCGTGGGGCGAGCGGTACCTGGGAACGATCCCCGCCGGCGAGCCGGCGCGGCGCGTCGAGGTGAGGGAACCCGAGCAGCGGGGTGAACGCCGCGTCAGCATCGAGTTCGACGCCGAGCCGCAGCTCCTGATGGGGTGGCACATCCCCGAGCCCGACCATCCGGACTACCCGGCCCTCACGGTCCTGGCGCACATCCTCACCGGCGGCACCACGAGCCGGCTGCACCGGCGCATGGTGCTGGAGGAGCGCGTAGCGGTCGTCGTGTCTGCCTCGATCCAGCCGGGCGGGATGGATCCGCAGCTCCTCGTGATCGGCGCGGCGCCGGCGGAGGGGCACACCACGGCGGAGCTGGAGCGGCTGATCGACGAGGAGATCGCACGCCTGCAGACCGATCCGCCCGACACGCTGGAGCTCGGCCGCATCCACAACCAGCTGGAGGCGGGGGAGATCCGGCGCCTCCGCTCGAACCTGGGGCTGGCCTTCCAGCTCGCCGGGTCCGCGAGCGCGTACGACGGAGACTGGCGCGCCACGTTCCGCTTCACCGAGCGGCTCCTCGCCGTGGAGGCGGCGGATGTGCAGCGCGTGGCACGGACCTATCTCCGGCCCGAGAACCGGACGGTGGCGGTGCTGGTGTCGACCAAGCGGCAGTCGGAGGAGCGCCGTGAGCGGTAGAGGAGGGACACGGATGATGGCGCCGCGGCGGGGCCCGCGTGCCGGGAGCACGCTGCGCGCGGCCGCATGCGGGGGTCTGGTCGGGCTGGTCGCGGCGTGCGGGCTGGCCGGCTCCACAGGCGGCACGGACGGGCCTGTGCCGGCGGCCAGCGCCGACCGCACGCGCGCAACGGCAGGCGCGCCGGCCTCGCCGGCGATCGGCCGCGCGGCGATCGACACGATGACGTTCCCGCCGCTCGAGTTCGAGCCGCCGGAGCCGGAGCGCTTCAGCCTCTCCAACGGGATCGAGGTCTACTACATGGAAGACCGGTCCCTGCCGTTGGTGGAGCTGTACGCGCTGCGGCGCGGCGGGCCGGCGCACTTCGACCGCAGCGAGATGGCGGTGGTCAACGCCGTGAGCGGGGCGTTGCTGCTGTCGGGCGGCACGAGGAGCCTGCCGCCGGACTCCCTCGCCTGGCTGATCGAGTACCACGCCCTCGGCCCTTCCTTCACCACCACCGGCTCCGCGATGCTGGCGGGGTTGGAGACGCCGACCCGGCACCTCGACCTCGCCCTGCGGCTCTGGGTCGAGATCCTCCGCCACCCGCGCTTCGACCCGGAGCGGGTGGAGAACTGGCGGCTCAACCAGCTCGACATGGTCCGCCGTGCGGAGGACCAGCCGGGGAGCATCGCGATCCGCACGTTCAACCGGGTGCTGTTCGGCGATCACCCCATCGGTTGGGAGCTCGCGCCCGAGGACCTCGCGCCCGGCGTGCTGACGGAGGAGCGGCTGCGCCGGATCCACGAGACGCTCATGTGCGCGGACAACCTGACGCTCGGCGTCGTCGGCGACATCTCCCGGGCCGACGCCGCCGCGAAGCTCGAGGCGGCGTTCGGCGACGTGCCGAAGTGCGCGCAGCGGCTGGAGCCGCCGGACCCGCCCGTGATCCGTGACGAGGCCGGCGTGTTCGTGATCCACAAGGCCGTCAACCAGTCGGCTCTCGTCATGGGGCAGCGGGGCGGGATCCTCCAGCGCGACGACCCGGAGTTCTACGCCGCGCAGGTCGCGAACTGGATCCTGGGCGGGAGCGGGTTGTCGAGCCGTATCTCCAAGCGGGTGCGCACGGACGAGGGGCTCGCGTACGGCGCGGGCACCATCTGGGGCGCTTCGATCCGCCACGAGCGGGCGTTCGGCGCGTACACCCAGACCCGCGCCGATGCGACCATCTCCACGGCGCTGCTGATCCGGGACGTGATCGAGGAAGCGCGCCGGGAGCCGCCCACCGAAGAGGAGGTTCAGCTCGCCATCGACAACACGGTGAACGCGTTCGTCTTCGCGTTCCAGACGCCGGGGGCGATCGTGACGCGCCAGATGACCTACCGGGCGGGCGGGCTGCCTGCCGACTGGTTGCAGCGTTACGTCGCCGGGATCCAGCAGGTCACGCCGCAGGCGGTCCACGAGGTCGTGCGCCGCCACATCCGGCCGGAGGACTGGACCATCGTCATCGTCGGCGATACGACGAAGTTCGACGCGGCGCCCGAGACCCTGGGGCCGGTGGTGCAGCGCTGATGCGTCCGGCCTCCGGGTGCGAGGCGCGCCCGGAGGCCGGAGTTCCCGCACGAGCTGCGTGCGGCGCCCCTCCCCACGGCCGCCGGCTTCGACCTTCCTCCTTTCGCCGCGGCCGGCGACGCCCCCCTTGACACCGTCCATCGCCGAGTGTGCCTTTGCGGTGGCCGCGAGCGGTCCGGCCTGGCCGGTCCGGAGCGCGCCGAGCCGCAACGGGGTAAATTGGCCGCATGATCATCGCACACCTGGCGGACCTCCATCTCGGATACCGTGCGTACGCCCGGCTGGCGCCGGGCGGGATCAACGCGCGGGAGCGGGACGTCGCCCTGGCGTTCCGCGCCGCGCTGGACCGGATCATCGAGCTGCGCGCGGACCTCGTGCTGGTCGCCGGCGATGTGTTCCACACCGTGAGACCCAGCAATACGGCCATCACGGATGCGTTCCGGCAGTTCGCCCGGCTGCGGGCCGCGCTGCCGGAGACGCCGGTGGTGATGATCGCGGGCAACCACGACACGCCGCGTGCCGCGGAGACCGGCGGGATCCTGCGGCTGTTCGCTGAGATCCCGGGGATCGTCGTCGTGGACGACGCCGCGCGGTCCGTGTTCCTGGAGCAGCTCGGGGTGAGCGTGCTGTGCGTGCCGCACGCGGCGCTGGCCAGCGGCGAGCCGTTGGCGCTGGAACCGGATCCGGCGGCCGACGTCAACGTGCTGATGCTGCACGGGGACGTGGTGGGCGACGGCGCCGAGACGAAGCTGCGCTACGTGAGTGAGTACGGCGGTGCGGCGATCGAGACCGCGGCGATCCGGCCGCCGCGCTGGGATTACGTGGCGCTGGGCCATTACCACATCGCCACCGAGCTGGCGCCGAACATGTGGTACGCGGGCGGCATCGAGCGCACGTCCACGAACGTGTGGGAGGAGGCGCACAGCGACAAAGGGTTCCTGACGTTCGACACGGAGACGCGCCGCGTGACGTTCCATCCGGTCCCGACGCGGCCGGTGGTGGACCTGCCGCGGTTCTCGGCCAGGGCGGACGCCGTCCCACGGCCCTCCCGCCCCGGCCGTCCGGGCGCCGGCGGCCCAACCGCTCCCGCGCCCCACCCGGGGGAGAGCCAGCCGGCCGCGCAGCCCCAGCGCCCGGACGAGGGCGCGGACGGGGAAGCAGCGGATGGCGAGGAGGCGCCCGGTGGCGACGGGGTGCGCGGGCGGTGGCTGACGGCGGCCGAGATCGACGCGCACATCCGCCGGCTGGTCGAATCGGTGCCGGGCGGGATCGAGGGGAAGATCGTTCGGCTGGTGATCGAGGACATCCCCCGAGAGCTGTTCCGTCAGCTCGATCACCGGCAGCTCCGGGCGTATCGCGCGGCGGCGCTGCACTTCCACCTGGACGCGAGGCCGCCGGAGGTGCGCCGCGTGATCGGATACGGCGCGCCGTTCCGCCGGCGCACGCTGGACGAGGAGGTCGAGACGTTCCTCAAGCTGCGCTGGCAGCCGTCGTCGCGAGAGATCGACAGGGAGCGGCTCATCGAGCTGGCCAGGATGTACCTGGCGGCAGCGGGTGAGGAGGAGCCACGGGACGCGCTGGTCGAGGCACGCGCGGAAGGGTAGGGCGGGGATGCGGCTGATCCGGATCAAGCTCCAGAACTTCCGCCAGCACGCGGACACCACCATCGAGTTCCGCCGCGGGCTCACCGGGATCATCGGCCCGAACGGCGCGGGGAAGAGCACGATCCTGGAAGCGATCGGCTGGGCGATCTACGGCTCGGCCGCGATCCGCGGGACGAACGACACGCTCCGCTTCTCCCGCGCGCCCGGGCGCAGCCGCGTGCAGGTCGAGCTGGTCTTCGAGCTGGCCGGCCACGAGTACCGCGTGGTGCGCACGCTGAACAGCGCCGAGGTGTACCTGGACGGCTCGACGTCGCCGGTGGCGACGTCCATTGGCGGCGTCACGCAGTACCTCGAGCGACGGCTCGGGATGAGCCGCGAAGAGTTCTTCAACACCTACTTCACCGGTCAGAAGGAGCTCCAGTTCCTGGCGCAGATGGGCCCGACGCAGCGCGCCCGGTTCCTCAGCCAGGTGCTGGGCTACGAGCGGCTGCGGGTGGCGCAGGAGCGCGCGCGGCAGCGCCGCAACGAGCTGCGCCACGAGGCGGAGGGCCTCCGGGCGGGCCTGCCCGACCCCGACGCGCTTCGTGCGGAGCGCATCGCGGCGGAGCAGCGCAGGAAGGAAGCGGCAGCGGCCGTCCGGGAGGCGGAGAAGGCGGCGCGGGCGGCGGCCGAGCGCGCGCTGGAGCTGGCGCCGCGCTGGCAGGCGATGCAGGCGGCACGGGACCAGGACCGCGAACTCGCGCATGCGATGAGCCTCGCGCGCACAGAGCTGGAGGCCGCGGAGCGGGACGTGGCCCGTGCGCGTGCGGAGCTCGAGGCGGCGCTCGCGGCGGATGCCGAGCTGGCAGGCCTGCGGGAACAGCTCGCGGCGCTGCCCACCGTGGTGCAGGAGTGCGAGGAGCTGGCGGAGCGCGCGCGGCTGATGGAGCGGCGGCGCGCGCTGCTGGACACCGAGCGCGCACTGGTGGCCGAGCTGGCAGAAATGGACCGGCGCCTCGCCGTCGTCGAGCAGGCGCCCGCCCTCGCCGAGCAGTACGGCCGCGAGCTGGAGGCGGCCAGGCGCGAGCTGGCCGAGGCCGAGCAGCAGGTCAGCGATCGGCTCTCCGAGTGGGTCCAGAAGAAGGAGGAGGTGCGGACGCGGCTAGAGACGTACCGCAAGCGCGGACACGAGCTCAAAGAGCAGATGCGCTTGCTGGAGCAGGCGGGGCCGGAGGGCGTCTGTCCGACGTGCGAGCGGCCCTTGGGCGAGGAGTTCGAGCGCGTGCTCGCCCGGCTGCGGGACGAGTGGGAGGTGCTGGTGCAGGACGGCAAGTGGCTGCGCCAGCGCGAGAGACAGCTCGCCGAGAAGCCCGAGGAGCTGACGCGGGCGGAGACGAGGCGCGCGGCCGTGCGCGCCGCGGTCGAGGAGAAGGCGCGCCGGCTCGCGCGCTGCCAGCAGGCCGTGCAGGAGCTCGAGGCGCTCCGCGCCGATCGCCGCCAGCGCGAGGAACGCCTCGAGAAGCTGCGCGCCGAGCTCGCTGCGCTGCCCGCGGATTACGACCGCGCGCGCCACCAGCAGGCAGAAGCGCGGCTGCGCGAGCTGCGCGAGCTGGAGCGGCGCGCGAGCCGGCTCGAGCCGGCGGCGGAGGCGCGGCCGCAACGCGAACGCGAGCTGGCAGCGGCCGAGGCACGGGTCGAAGCGCTCCGCACACGTCTCGCCGAGATCGAGAAGCGGCGCGCCGACCTGGCGTTCCGGGAGGAGGCGTTTCGCGATCTGGCGGCGCTGGTCGAGCGCGCCGCGGCAGAGCAACGCCAGGCGGAGCTGCGCCTCGTCGAGCTGCGGGGCGTCCTGCAGAGCGCCGAGCAAGCGCTCGAAGCGGCCGTGCGCGCGGAGGCCGAGTACCAGGCGCGGCGCGAGGCGCTGCGCGCCATCGAGGCCGAGCTGCGCCACCACGAGGAGCTGGACGCCGCGCTCGGCGAGCTGCGCACCGAGCTCAACGCGCGGCTCCGGCCCGAGTTGAGCGAGATCGCCAGCGCTTTCCTGTCCGAACTCACGGACGGCCGCTACACGCAGCTCGAGATCGATGAGAAGTACGACGTGCTGGTGCTCGACGAGGGCGAGGAGAAGCCGGTGATCAGCGGCGGCGAGGAAGACATCGTGAACCTCGTGCTGCGGCTCGCCATCAGCCAGATGATCGCCGAGCGCTCCGGCCACCCGCTGTCCGTGCTGATCCTCGACGAGGTCCTCGGCTCACTGGACGTGGAACGCCGCGACAACGTCATCCAGTTGCTGCATCGGCTCGAGAACCGCTACGAGCAGGTCATTCTGATCACACACATCGAGTCCGTGCGCGAGAGCCTGGACCAGGTCATCCGCGTCGAGTACGACGAGCGCACGGGCGCGAGCATCGTCCGCGAGGAGTCGATCCAGCCGGTCCTCGAGGGGCTCGCGTCCTGAGGAGTGGACCGACCCCGACGGCGATTCGCCCGAGGCGGTTTGCGCGACGCATGCGGGACGGTACCGGCACGCGCGCGCATCCGGGCCTGCCGGCATCGGGATCGCCTCAGCGGGATTGACAAACGCGCCTCGGGGCATCGAAGATGCTGGATCCCGCGGCGCGTCGACGAACGCCCGTTCGCTCCGGCAATGACCCCGCTCCTCGCCCTCTCGACCCTCCTGGCGACGCAGCTCCTGCCGACGCAGCCCACGTGTCTGCCCGCGTTCGGGGCGGCCGAGATCCGCACTGGACTGGAAGCGATCGCGGAGCAGGACCCTGCGGCTGCCGGCGCGCTCCGTGCCGCCGTCCGGTCCCTCGAGGAGCCGAGGGATCGCCTTCGCTTCGTTGCTGCGCGTGATGAGATCGAGCGCGCGCGTCTGCAGGGCGGCGCCACGCCGGTGCTCGACTATGCATTGGGTCTGCTCTACGCGCGGGGACCGGACATCGTCATCGGTACCGATTCCGGCCTGGTCCATCGGCGCACGCGCAACCAGACGAACGCCGAGATCCATGCGCGGCGCCACCTCCTCGCGGCGGCGCGGTCGCGCAGCAGCGTGGCGGACGAGGCGGCGGTGGAGCTCGCCCGGCTGGCGCTCGCCACGCGGACGCGCGCCAGTCTCGATGCGGCGGCCGAGGCGCTGGACAGCGTCGGGCCGGTCACTGCGGGTATAGACCTGCTCCGTGCGTACGTGCTCGAGGCGAAGGGCGAGGCAGAGGCGGCCGAGGCGGCGGCGCGCCGGGCGCTCGCGGCCGCCGGGACCCGTTGTACTGCGGCGTGGCACGCGCTGGCGCTCGCTCGGAGCGCGCTGGGCGAGGCGGACAGCGCGGGCGCGCTGTACCTGCACGGGTTGGCGCTCGCCCGGGACGCGGCGGACGACGTCGTCGCCCTCTTCTTCGAGGACCTGCGGCCGCTGCTCTCGGCGGAGGAGATCGAGGCGTACGCCGCGTTGGAGCCCGCAGAACGGGTCCGCTGGATGAGGCGCTACTGGGAGCTCAGCGCGGCGCGCTGGGGTCGCACGCCGGAGGCGCGGGTGGGGGAGCATCTGCGCCGGCTGCGCGTCGCGCACGCGAGGTTCCGCCGGCAGGCGAACGAGGGAGCGAGGCCGTCGCCGGAGGTCGCGCTGTGGGTCGATCCGGGGAAGGCGGCGTTCCCGTGGGACGATCGGGGGCTGGTGTACATCCGCCACGGCGAGCCGGATGACCACGTGGCCGGCGGCTTCGACTTGGACCAGGCGCTGCCGACGACGTGGGTGTACGGCCGCGGCGGCGAGGTCTGGACGATCAGCTTCAAGCAGTTGGGCGGACGGAACCTCTACCCCGATTGGGTCGCGGTTCCGATCCCTGTGTGCGTCGAAGGAGACCGCTCGCTCGATCACGTGGTCGCGCTGGGGCGCTACGACCCGCGCTATCGCGTGCCGACGCTGGACTGCGAGGATCCGTCGCGTTCGCCCCGGAATTCGTTCCAGGCGCACCTGGCGCAGCGGGCGCTCGACGCCGCCCTGGCGTCCGAATCCGCGCCCCGCTCGTTCGAGCACGTTCTCGAGGTCTTCGCGAACGCGTACGCGTTCCGGGACGCCTCGGGTCCGGTCGTGCAGGTCGTCGTATGGTTGCCCAGCCAGTCGGAATCGAATGACCGCCCGGAGCGCGTCGAGCTGCTGATGGCCCTCGCCGGCTCCACGGACGTCTCCCGGCTGGACACGATCGTCGCGCTGCCGCCGGCTCCCGCCGGCGAGGCGTGGAGGTTCGTGGCGTCGCTGACGGCGCCGGACTCCTCGCCGTCGTGGCTCACCATCGCCATCGCCGATGCGGCGGACGCCGCCCGCGGCGGGACGATCGCGCTGGGACACGCGGTGCCCGACCTGAGCGGCGGGAGGCCGGCGCTCAGCGACATCGTCGTCGCGTTCGTCCAGGACGGCGGCGCGCTGCGGAGGGGGGAAACCACGCTCGATCCCGTCCCGGCACACGCGGTGGAGGCGAACGAGCGGTTCCGCCTCTACTACGAGCTGTACGGCGCGCCCCCGGATGCGTCCTACCGTACCACCATCCGCATCGAGCCGGTGGGGGAACCCGGGGTCCTGCCTGCGCTGGCGCGGTTGTTCCGCCGCAAGAGGGCGTTCGAGCTGCGGTTCGACGACGTCGCGCCCGGCGGCGTCGTGCGTCAGGACCGCACCGTCGAGACCGACCTCGCGCCCGGGCCCTATCGCCTGCGGATCCGCGTGGACCTGCCCGACGGAGTGCGGCTCGAGCGCGAAACCGTCTTCGCGGTCCGGGACGCGCCCAGGAGCGGCGCTACCCGCCGTTCGCTGGATCCGCCGGCACCCGGGCCGCTGGCGCCGCCCGGGCGCCCGCCAGCACCAGCGCCGCGCCGACGATGAGCGCGACGCCCGCCGCCTGGCCGATCCCCATCGGTTCGCCGAGCAGCGCGACGCCGATCAGCGTGGCGACCACGGGTTCGATGGTGGCGAGCATGGCGGCGGTCGCGGCGGGCGGGCGGGTCAGCCCGCCGATGTAGAGCAGGTATGCGGCGAGGGTGGGGAGCAGGCCGAGGGCGATGAGCAGGGGCGTCGCGGCGGGATGTGCGATGAACGGCCGCCAGGGCGGCGCCGCGAGGCCGAGTGCCAGCGCCCCGAACGCGAACGCCCAGAACACGGTCTGCACGGCGTCGTACCGCGCGAGCGCGCGCTTGCCGAACACCGTGTACAGCCCGTACGTCAGGCCCGAGCCGAGGCCCAACGCGAGCGCGGCCGCGGTGATGGTGCTGCCGCCGTCGGCGAGGGAGGCGGCGGCGCCGGTGACCAGGAACACGCCCACGAGCACCGTGCCCAGCGCGACGAGCTGGAGCCGTGTGACGCGCTGGTCGCCGGCAGCGCGTGCCAGGAGCACGACGAACGCGGGCGCCGTGTAGAGCAGCGCCGCGGCGTTGGCGAGGGTGGTGCGCTGGATGGTGGCGAAGTAGAGCCACTGGAAGAGCGCGACCGAGATGACGCCGTAGAGAACGAAGAACGGCAGATCGCGGGGCTGGATGCGGAGCCGCGCGGGCGCGCGCGCGGACCAGAGCGCCAGGCCGAGGACTCCGACGGCCGCGCGCACGCTCGCCAGCTCCAGCGGCGTGATGCCCAGCGGATAGAGCCGGCGACCGAAGTATCCGAGCGTGCCCCAGAGCGAGGCGGCGGCCAGCACCATCAGTGCGCCGGCGTACCGCCGCCTCCTGGCCGGCGCCCCGTTCAGCGTCCGCTGAGCCCGAGCCGCATCCACGCCTCGGCCCGCTCCAGGTGCCGCTGCGCCTGCGCCGTGTCCCCCAGCACCGCGTACGCCTGCGCGTTCGCGAGGTGGGCGTACGCGTAGTAGGTCGGGATGCCTTGGGTGGGCCGGTCGACCCAGTGCGTCCACTCCTCCGGGAACCCGGGCGCGTGCTGGAACACGTTCCAGAGCAGCGAGTCGGTGCGCGGGACGTCGATGTACGGCCCGAAGATGGGCGTATACGGCGTTTCCGGCAGCGCGACCACGCCCGGGATCGAGTCCGGGTTCACCGGCCCGTTGTTCAGCTTGAACGCCACGCCCTGCCGGATCAGGTACGGCCACAGGTTCAGCTCGTCGTAGGCCTGCGTCGTCGTCGCGAAGTAGATCGGCCGGTCGTCGATGGACGAGCTGATGATGAACCCGAGGAAGAGGTCCGCCGGGATCATGATCGTGCCACGCGGGATCGTGGTCTCGATGTTGCCGGCCACGAACGTTTGCGTCTCCTGCGTGATGAACGGCCGCGTGTTCGCGATCCGGTCGATCTGCTCGTCGGTGAGCGGGATGATGGACCGCGTGGGCGGCCGCCGTCCCGGCGGGAGCTCGAGCAACGCCTGGCCCGGCCGGTCCTCCGTGGACGGGTCCGCGACCTCGTAGATCCCGGCACCCTGCTCGGGCAGGAACGGGCGCTGACAGATGATCCGCGTGGGGTCGTCCGCCGCGCTCTGGCCCTCCGCACACGGCGTGGTGAGCTGCCGGAGCTGCTTCACGTACCACGCCGTGTTCAGGTAGCTCATGACGATCACCGTCACGTCACGCCGGATGCCCTCCACCTCCTGGAGGTACCAGAGCGGGAACGTATCGTTGTCGCCGTTGGTGAACAGCACCGCGTAGGGCTCCACGCTCATGAGCAGGTTGTAGGCCCAGTCGCGGGCGGAGTAGTCGTGCGCGCGGCTGGCCCACGACCAGTTGAACGCGAGCGGGATGAACGCGATCGCGAGCACGGGCGCGGCGACGAGCTGCGCGCGCCGCACGCCGGCGGGCGCGTCGGCATCGCCGCGGCCCGCGGCGGCGAGGCGGGCCGAGACGGCGTCGGCCAGGCGTTGCCAGAGCGCGACGATGCCGAGCCCCGCCCACAGGCCCCATACGGAAAAGCCGACGATGAAGAAGTAGTCGCGCTCGCGGACCTCGTGCATCTCCATCGCGGGGAACCGGTCCCTCGCGTACGAGAAGCCGTACTTGAAGTTGAGGTAGAACGTGAGCCCGAGCGAGAGCGTGAGGAACAGGACGGCGACGAACGTCCAGCTCGTCCGGTCCTTGCGGTAGTGCGCCCACGCGCCGTAGAGGCCCAGCGCCGCGAACAGCAGTGTGAACAGCGGGCGCGCACCGCCGAACAGCGGGTTGGTTCCGGCCACCGAACGCGCCCACTGCCAGTCGAAGTACTGGAGGTAGTTGCCGACCTGCGCGATGAACAGCGAGAGCGTCCGCGGCATGCCCGGGTTGGTCGGGTCCGAGAACACGGACGGCTTGTCGTACTGCTTGCGCGTCAGCGACTCGATGAGGGCCTGCCACGTGCTGGGGTCCGCCTCGTTGATGATCGGGTCCAGCGACGCGCGCAGCGGCAGGAACAGGTGGATCGAGAGGCCGAGGACGGCGACCAGGATGCCCGCCGCGTACAGCCGCCAGTTGAGCAGCGTCCGCGGCGAGACCATCAGGAAGAAGATCGCCAGCGACGGCGCGACCAGGAACGCCATCAGGTGGTTGCCCACCGAGAGGGCGAGGATGAAGACCATGAGCAGGATGAGGTTGTCATCCTTGCCCCGGCCGAGGTTGTCGCGCCAGCGGAACGCCAGCCAGCTCAGGAACGCGATGGTGAAGAGCGAGACGGTGTAGACCTTCTCGTTGACGTTGGACTGGTTCCAGACCGTGAATGCGGTCGCGCTCACCAGCACGGCGGCGGAGGCGGCGATCAGCCGCACCGTCCGGTTCTCCGTCATGAACGCCGCGATGCGGTGCATGACCAGGAACCAGAAGCCGTGCGCCAGCGCGCTCATGGTGGCGCTGAAGAGGTTGATCCGGACCGCGACGGAGAGACCCGTGGGCGCGAGCAGCAGCTCCCAGGCCCGGGCCAGCACGACGAACAGCGGGTTCCCCGGCGGGTGCGGGATGCCCATGATGTGGGCGGTGGCGATGTACTCGCTGGTGTCCCAGAACTGGGTGGTGCGCGCCAGCGTGACGGCGTAGAGGGTGAAGACCGCCAGCGCCGCCAACGCCGCTGCGAGATACGGGGGACGATACGACTCCGCTCGGTCGCGCGCCGGCACTGCCCGTGGTGCGCCGCGCGCCTCCAGTGTCTGCTTCATCGAACCGTATCCAGGTTTCTCCTGATTCCGCCCGATCGGACCCTCCCGGTTTACCCGCCCTCCGGGCGCCCGTTCCCGATTTTTCTCCAACTGCTGCCGCCGCGTCGGGGAGCGCAAGGCGGGGACCGGCGGGCCGGGGCGCGTGCCGCCACCTGGTGCGAGCGGGGCCGCGGTGGCGCGGGGTGTGCTTCCTCGGCCCCTCGGGACGGTTGGGCAACGCGAGAGGAGGCGGGAGGATGCCAGGCACGGACAAGCGGGAAGCGGCGTACAGCCAGGCGCGGGCGGAGCTGTTCCACGAGATGCTGCGTGCAGGCGTGTTCGACCGGGACGAGCACGAGCGCGGTGAGCAGGTCGCCGGGATCGTCCGGGCGCTGCGGCGGCGCTACCCGGAGCTGGACGATCAGATGGAGCGGCGGTTGATCGGCGAGGGGATGCAGCGGACGTACGGCGACGCGACGATGAGCGAGGCGGCGCAGAAGGGGCGGAGGGACGAGCGAGGCGCAGCGTGAGAGGGCGGCGAGGATCGAGGGGCGTGCCGGGCGCGCCATCGGCGCGATCCCAGGCCCAGCGGTTCTCGGCGAACGGCGCCGCGCGGGCCCCGGGCGACAGGCCCCGCGCGGCGCCCACGCCGGCCGCGGTCAGAACAGGCCGATGCGCAGCCCCACGGTCACGAAGACGTCGTTCTGCATCTTCTTGTCGCCGTCCGAGGCGAGCTCGAACCAGCTCACGTAGTCGCTGACCTCGGCCCGCAGCGCGATCGCGCCGAGCGAAACGTCCACGCCTGCCCCGGCGTGCAGCGCGAAGTCGGTCTGCGACTCCGAGAAGATGTCCCGGGCGCCCGAGCCCAGCTCCGAGACCTCGAAGTCGTAGCGCTTGAGGCCGGCGCCGGCCAACAGGTACGGCTGGACGACCACCAGCCGGGGCAGCGGGCGGAACACCAGGTCGCCTGCCACCGCGAGCAGCTTCGCTCCCGCCTCGTCGCTGCCGCCGCTGATGCCGGTGGTCGAGATCTTCGAGTCCGTCGCGTAGTCGAAGCCGGCGCGGAGCCCGAACGGCGAGAACGGCATGCCGAGCTCGACGGCGAGGCCGACGCCCAGCCCGCCCTCGAGGTCCGCCTTGATCGCCTCCGTTCCTTCCCGCACCTCGCCAAGGCTGCTGCCGGACACGAACACGCCCGCGCGCGGCACCACCTGGATCCGCTGGGCAGACGCATCGGCCGCGCCGGAGACCAGGAGGGCGGCGGCGAGGACGGCTTTCGTCACCGTACGCATGAGTTCCGATTCCTCCGCTTGATGTTCGCCGCGAGGCGAGCGGCGACCCTCCAGCCGCGGAGAGCCGCCGCCCTCGGGGTCGCGTCCCCTGGGGAGAGGAACGATGGGCCGGCTCCTGCCCGGCTGCAAGGTGCACGCCAGGCCGTCGCGGCCGCCGTCCAGCCGGCTACTCCGGCTCCAGCAGGATCCCGCCCCCGGGCAGCACGCCGGCGCGCCAACCCGGTGGGAGCCAGGTGGTTGCGCTGTACTCCGTCACGATGGCAGGGCCCCGGAGCCGGTGCCCCGCGAGGAGCCGGAGCCGTCCGAAACGGGGGACACGCAGGGTGCGTCCGTGGAGGACGACGTCGGCGAAGCCGTCCGGCCGCGGGTCCGGCGCGGGCGCCCGGGGGAGGCGCGGCTCCGGCACGTCGGGGCCGGGCGCCGTCGCCTCCACGCGGAGCGTGACCGCTTCGACGGGCGCGCTGCGGCGCGCAAAGCCGTAGCGCGCCTCGTGGGCGGCGTGGAACGCCTCCACCCAGCCGGCGGCGGGCACGCGGAGTTCGGAGCTCTGGCCGCGGTAGCGGGCGTCGACCCAGTGGGAGACGGTGATGAGGGGGCGAGGGACGCCCTCGTCCTCCATGGCGGCGATGGCGGCGGCCTCGAGCCGCGCCAGCTCCTCGGCCAGGCGGGCCGACGCCTCCGCCTCGCCGAACAGCACCGTGCGGGACACGTCCTTGCGCAACGGCGCGACGAGCATGCCGAAGGCGGACAGCAGCCCCGGGTCGGGCGGGACGAGGATGCGCGGCAGGCCGAGGCGCTCGGCGAGCTCGGCGGCGTGCAGCGCCGCGGCGCCGCCGAACGGGACGAGGGTGAACTCCGCCGGGTCGTAGCCGCGCTCCACACTGATCAGCCGCAGCGCGCCCTCCATGGCCGTGTCGGCGACGGCGAGGATCCCCTCGGCGGCCTCGTCCGGCGTGGCGCCCAGGCGTGAGGCGAGCGCCCGGAGCGGGCCGGTGATCCGCTCGCGGTCGAGGCGGCGCTCGCCGCCCAGGAAGGCGTCCGCGGGCAGCCGGCCCAGCCACACGTGCGCGTCCGTGACCGTGAGCTGGGTACCGCCGCGCCCGTAGCAGATCGGGCCGGGATCGGCGCCCGCGCTCTCCGGCCCCACGCGCAGCGCGCCGCCCGCGTCCAGCCACGCGATCGAGCCGCCGCCCGCGCCCACGGTGTGGATGTCCAGCACGGGCACGGCCACGGGCAGCCCGGCGATCGAGAACTCGCGGGTGTGCAGCGGCCGGCCCGGGCACAGCGTCACGTCCGTGGACGTGCCGCCCATGTCGAAGCCGATGATGTCCGTGAACCCCGCGCGGCGCGCCGCCTCCAGCGCACCCATCACGCCGCCCGCCGGGCCCGAGAGCACGGTGTGAACCGGCTCACGCCGGGCACGGGAGACCGGCAGCGTGCCGCCGCCGGAGCCCATGATCCGGATGCGCGCCGCGCCGGCTCCGGCCTCCAGCCGGCGGAGGTAGCGGTCCATCAGCGGCGCGACGTAAGCGTTGACCACCGTCGTCGCAGTTCGCTCGTACTCGCGGTACTCGGGCAGGATCTCGGAGGAGACCGAGACCGGCACGCCCAGCGGCTCGAGCGCCGCCGCCACGGCCCGCTCGTGCGCCGGGTTCGCGTAGCTGTGGAGCAGACAGACCGCCACGGCTTCGACGCCCCGCAGCCGATCCGGCAGCGCCGCGAGCTCCGCCTCGTCCAGCGGCTCTTCCTCCTGGCCCCGGGGCCCCAGCCGGCCCGCGATCCCGTGCCGGTCCTCCCGGGCCACCGGCGGCGCCGGCCGCCGGCCGACCAGCGCGTAGAGCTGCGGCCGGCTCTGCCGGCCGATCTCGATCACGTCCTCGAAGCCGCGGTTGGTGACCAGCCCGACCCGCGCGCCGCGCCGCTCGAGCAGCGCGTTGGTGGCCACGGTGGAGCCGTGGATGAGGAGGACCGGGCGGCGTGGGACGTCCCCGCCCGCGCCTCCGGGGTCGCCCAGGACCTGTCGGATGCCCTCGAGGACCGCCGCCGCGGGGTCCGCCGGCGTGGACGGCACCTTCAGCCGGGAGATCGCGCCGTCGCGCAGGCAGAGGATGTCCGTGAACGTGCCGCCGGTGTCCACGGCGATGAGGATCGGCGGGGCGGCCCCCGCCTCGGGGTTTGACAGGCTGGGCGCGTGCTCTGACATTTGTTCCCGTGCTTCATCCCGGATTCGACGATTTCGCCCGGCTCGCCGCCGGCGCCGACCTCGTGCCCGTGTGGCGCGAGTTCCTCTTCGACGCGGACACCGCGGTCACCGCCTACTGGAAGCTCGCACGCGCGGCGCGCGAGGGCGAGGGGGGCGGGGACCGGGCGCACTTCGGCTTCCTGCTCGAGTCCGTCGTGGGCGGGGAGACGTGGGCGCGTTACTCGTTCCTCGGCACCGAACCCCGCGAGGCGTGGCGCCTCACGGCCGGCGGCCGGGTGAGCCGCTGGACGCCGCAGCACGGCTGGAGCGAGCCGGAGACCGTCGCAGACCCGCTCGGCGACCTCGAGCGCATCCTGCTCGCGCGCCGGCCCGCCCCGGCACCCGGTCTGCCCCGCTTCTTCGGCGGCGCCGTCGGCTACATCGGCTACGACGTCGTCCGCTACCTCGAGCGGCTGCCCCCCGGGCCGCCGGATGACCTCGGCTTGCCCGAGGCGCTCTTCCTCTTCACCGACGTCGTCCTGGCCATCGACAACCTGTTCGGTCGCGCCTACGCCATCACGACCGTGGACGTCTCGGACGCGCCCGGCGAGCCGGAGCTGCGACGGCGCTTCGAGGAGGCGGGTTCGCGGCTGGACGCCGTCGTGCACACCCTGAGCACGAGCCCCGGTCCGGCGCCGCTGGCGCTCAGGCCGCCGGACACGGATGCGCCGTTCACGAGCAGCTCCACCCGCCCCGCGTTCGAGGACGCGGTGCGCCGCATCAAGGAGTACATCGCCGCGGGGGACGCCTTCCAGGTCGTGCCCAGCCAGCGGCTCACGGTGGAGCTGACGGCTGACCCGTTCGACCTGTACCGGGCGCTGCGCTCCCTCAACCCGTCGCCGTACCTCTACTACCTCGAGCTGGACGGCGTCACCCTCGTCGGCTCCTCGCCCGAGGTGCTGGTGCGGGTGGAAGACGGCCGTGTGACGGTCCGGCCCATCGCGGGCACGCGTCCGCGCGGCCGCGACGAGGCGGAGGATGCCGCCCTCGCCGCGGAGCTGCTCGCGGACGAGAAGGAGCGCGCCGAGCACCTCATGCTGGTGGACCTGGGCCGGAACGACGTGGGCCGGGTGGCGCGGTACGGCACGGTGAGGGTTTCACAATACATGGCCGTCGAGCGTTATAGTCACGTCCTCCACCTGGTGAGCCAGGTGGAAGGACAGTTGCGCGAGGGACTCTCGGCGGTCGACGCCTTCCGCGCCTGCTTCCCGGCGGGGACGGTGACGGGTGCGCCGAAGATCCGCGCCATGGAGATCATAGACGAGCTGGAACCGGTCCGCCGTGGGCCGTATGCGGGCGCGGTGGGTTACTTCGCGTACGGCGGCCACACGATGGACACGGCGATCGCGATCCGCACCCTCGTGGTCGCGGACGGTCGGGCGCACGTCCAGGCGGGCGCGGGCGTGGTGGCCGACTCGGTGCCGGCTCGGGAGTACGAGGAGACGCTCGCCAAGGCGCGCGCGCTGCTGCGGGTGCTCGGGATGGTTCCGGCGGCGGACGCGCGGCGCTGACAGGGGGCATCGAAACTATCTTGACGGCGGAGTCGCCGGCCCTTAACGTTCGCACCCGGCTTCTCCACGACGTTCGGGGCAGTTCTCAGGGCAGGGATGCTCGGAGGGGCGGCCGCTCACCCCGTCTCCCCCCATCATAGATCAAACAGACAGATCGGTTTTCCGGGCCACCGGGCCGCTGGACCCGACGGCCCAGTGCGGTGCGAGCTGCGCGGCATCGCGTGTTCCGGTCGTGCGTCGATGGCGCCTCGGGAGAGGGGCCGTCGGCGCATTGCGCGGATCGGCACATCCTGCGTACGCGTGAGCGCCGCCGACGCTGCGATGTCCTTACCCTCGCGATGGAGGACCGAATGCATCGCTCACCTCGAGTGTCCCGCATCACGGCGTTGACCCTGGCGTTGCTGCTCGGGGTGCCGCCGGCGGTGGCCCGGGCACAGGAGACGACGGGCAAGATCCAGGGGCGCGTCGTGAACGCGCAGACTGGTGAGCCGCTCCCGGGCGCGCAGGTGATCGTGGTCGGGACGCAGTTCGGCAACCTGACCAACCAGGAAGGCTACTACTTCATCAACAACGTGCCGGCGGGCGTGCACGACATCCAGGTGCAGCTCATCGGCTACCAGTCCGTGACGGTCGCCGGGCAGCGCGTCCTGGCCGGCCAGACCATGACGGTCAACTTCGAGCTCACGCCCTCGGCGATCGAGATCCAGGGCTGGTGATCGAGGGTGAGCGGAACCCGCTGGTGCCGCGCGACCAGGTGTCCTCGCGGACCATCGTGACGGGTGAGGAGATCGACCGGCTGCCGCTCGACAACACGAGCAGCATCGTGTTGTTGCAGCCGGGCGTGATTTCCACGAACCGTGGCCGGACGATCCGCGGCAGCCGTGTGGGCGAAGAGGCGGTGCTCATCGACGGCGTGCCGGTCCGGCGCATGCGGACGGGCGACACGGAGACGGTCGAGCTGCCGACCAACGCGCTGGCGCAGGTGGACGTGACGACGGGCGGCTTCAGCGCGCGGTACGGCGACGCCATGTCGGGCGTGATCAACTACGTGACCCGCACGGGCAGCCAGACGTTCGGCGGCACGCTCTCCTTCATGACGGAGGACCTGGCACCGAACCTCTGGCGGACCGGCTTCAACCGCGCGGAGCTGACCCTCTCGGGGCCGATCCCGTTGCTGAACAACCTCACGTTCTTCGTGGGCGGGACGTTCGAGGGGCGCCGCTACGGCGCGCGGAACCAGGGCTTCGGCGACGTCGGCTACTACGTGGCCACGGGGATCGACACGGTGTTCCGGCTGCCGCGCACGAGCAGCGCGGCCGGCGCGACGGACAGCGTGGACGTGGTGGTGCCGAAGTTCGTGAAGTGGCCGCTGGGCGTGCGGATGCCCACCAGCCAGTCCGACGAGATCAACCTGGTCAGCAAGGTCTCGCTGGGCCTGGCGCGCGGGTCGCGGATCGACCTGAGCTACTACTGGAACCGCGACCAGTCGTTGAGCCGTGGCTCGACCAGCATTTACAACCCCCTGTCCTGGAACGGCAGCTTCGACAGGCGGGACATGGTGGTGCTGGGCGGCTACTTCATGCTCTCCCAGAGCGCGGACCAGCAGCTCTCGCTGGACGTGCGGGCGAGCTACCAGGACGACTGGTTCCAGGAGGGCGACGTCTCGCCGGCCTGGCTGCACGACAACCTGTACGCGCCGTTCGGCTTCCGCTTCAGCAACATCAAGTTCCTGCTCGACCCGGACGACTGGCCGGTCACGCGTGAGCTGGTGGAGATCGCGCGCTCGGGGCTGCTGCCCGCCGAGTCGCTGCAGGCGCTGCCGGGCCGCGAGGACCTGGCGGCGCGCCAGGGCGTGTTCGGCGTCTCGCAGGCGCTGCGGCTGAACCCGTACGGCATGCGCTCCAACTGGTCGACGTTCGGTACCGGCAACACCGCACAGAGCTACGGCCGCGAGAAGCGGTGGTACGCCAGCGTCACGCTGGACTGGCAGATCAACCGCTTCAACCGTCTGCAGTTCGGCGGCAGCTACCAGCGTGCGGACACCCGGGCGCAGAACGTGCCGCTCTACAGCGGGCGCGCCACGCCGGTGATGTTCGAGCCCACGCTGGCGGGGCTGTTCGCCCAGCACCGGCTCGACATCGGCGACGTGGTGCTCGAGGGCGGGCTCCGTTTCGACTACTACGACCCCTCCGGCGAGCTGCCGCGGGTGCCGGGGTTCGTCTACAACGTCCCCGACAGCCTGAAGAAGGACTTCGTCCGGATCCGCGAGGGCGACGGCCCGCTCACGAGCCGGATCGAGCGGCCGGGCGACTGCGGCGGCGAGGCGACGCTGCCGAACCGGATCAACCCGGTCACGGGCGAGGCGGTGTGCAAGCCGAACTTCATCAAGGCGAAGACGCGGACGTCGCTGAGCCCGCGCCTGGCGGTGAGCTTCCCCGTGACGGCGACGTCGAACTTCCGCCTGTCGTACGCCCAGAACACGCAGACGCCGTTCCTGAACGGCACGGGCGGCCTGTTCCAGAACGCCTACAACGACCAGTACGGCGGCAACGCCAACACGAACACGACGTACGGCCGTGACGTGGAGATCCCGCGCACGGTGCTGTACGAGGCCGGCTACCGGCAAATGTTCTCCGACGCGACGGTCGTGGACGTCGCGGTCTACCAGAAGCAGACGCGCAACGCGCTGACGTACCGCAAGATCCCGGTGGAGAACCTGGTGACCGGGTCGCTCACGTACATCAACGCGCTGACGAACGCGGACTTCACCATCGCGAGCGGCGTGGACGTGCGCCTCATCCGGCGCTTCGGCTCCCTGGCGGATCTGACGCTCACGTATTCGTACGTGAACGCGCGCGGTACGGGCTCGGACCCGACGACCTACACGGGCCTGATCCTGCGGCGCAACACGAACCTCTCGATCCTGACCGGCCGGCCCGTGGATCCGCCGGAGGTTCTGATGACGCTGGATCAGAACCGTCCGCACAACTTCGCGGGCACGTTCTCGCTGTTGCTGCCGCCGGACTTCGCGCAGGGCAGCACGCTGAACAAGCTCCTGGGCGATGTGGGCCTGTACGCGACCATGGCCCTGCGGGATGGTCTGCCCTACACGCTGCTGCAGAACGACGGCGCCGGGCAGACGGGTCCGCCCACCCAGGCCGGCCTGGGCGGGATCCCGGTGGAGGCGCTGAATGCGTCGAAGACGCCGTGGTACAAGAGCTTCGACGTGCGGATGACGAAGGGCTTCCGGCTGGCAGGGGAGACGCGGGGCCGACTCTTCGTGGACCTGCGCAACCCGCTGGGTCTGGAGAACACCAGCTCGGTCTGGCTCGAGACCGGGACGGTGGTGAACGACGTCCACCGGCGGAACTGGCTGGACGCCCATCTGCGGGATGCCACGCTGGACGGCGATCCGGAGATCGATGACTTCGTGATCATGACGGAGTCCTCGGACAACCCGCTGAACAAGTACATGCTGCTCCAGGCGGAGAAGCGGTTCGGCAACGGGGACGGCGTGTTCACGGTCGAGGAGCAGCTCGCGGCGTTCGGCGCAGCGTACGAGTTCTCGAACGGCGCGTGGGCGTTCCGCAACAAGAACCGGTACATGCGCCTGGGCTTCGAAATCGAGTTCTGATGGGGCCACTCACCTCCTTGGGAGTGAACATGAGTCACGAATCTCTCGGTCGCCGCACGGTCGCGGCGGGCGCCGTCCGGCTGCTGGTGGCCGTGCTGACCGGCCTGCTGCTGCCCTCGCTGGTCGCCGGCCAGACCGTGGACGAGAAGTACCAGCGGATGCGCGAGCGGAACCGCAAGAGCCCGTTCTCGCTCTTCGCCTCGCCCACGACGGTGCTGACCGTCAACCAGTTCCAGTGCGGGCTGCGGAACCAGGGCGACACGTGCTCGGACGTGTTCAACAGCCCGACGGGCGGCGGCGGGTTCTGGCCGACCGGCTCGCCGAACCAGTACCTGTTCAACTCCGGGCTCCAGGTGGTGGGCATCATTCCGCCGGATGCGGGGTTCGCCTGGGCGGGTGACACGGTGGGTGCGTTCTTCATGGATGCGTCGGGCCTGCGCGCCCACGGCTCGCCGGTCACGAACATCTACGACTCGCTGAACCCCGAGGACTTGGAGAACTGGCCGGTGGCCGGGACGTTCCCGGACTTCCCGTGGGCCACGGCCATGGTCGAGGACACGGCGCTGTTCAACCCGGTGCTGATCGGGCGCAAGGCCGCGTCCCAGCAGGACACGTGGGTGATGTACTGGGACGGTGACCCGAGCCTGACGGGTGGCCGCTCGCACCCGATGGGCATCCTGGTCGAGCAGCGTACCCTGGCGTGGAACTACCCGGCCGGGAACGAGTCGATCATCTACTTCATCTACAAGTTCACGAACGTCACGAACACCCAGGCGTTCCAGCGGCTGAGCGAGGCGCAGTACTTCAACGGGCGGAACGAGCTGCCCGATGAGGGCTGGCGCATCGACTCGATCTACGTGGCGTTCGACGTGGACCCGGACATCACGCACGACTTCCGCTCGAACTACGCGACGGCGATCCTGCCGTTCAACCTGGGTCTCTCGTACGACGGCACGTTCTACGAGCCGGAGTTCGAGTATCCGCCCTCGCTGTTCTATCCGCCGTTCTTCACGGATGCGCCGGGCATGCTCGGTGTGAAGTACCTGAAGAGCCCGGTGGACCCGGCGACGGGCGAGGAGGTCGGGCTGACGAGCTTCTCGCTGCACACGAACGGTGGCGCGTTCCCGGACCCGAACACCGTGCAGCGGGGCTGGCGCTACATCTCGCTCAACATCGACCCGGGCAAGGGCGACCCGTCGTGCACCTTCGACCTGTCCGAGGTCAAGCAGCGGCGCTCGTGCTACCTGGCGCAGACCCAGTCGGACGTGCGGTTCTTCGTGGGCTCGGGTCCGTTCTCGCTGAATCCGGGTGAGAGCGCGACCATCGCGGTGGCGGTGTTCGCCGCGGCGACGGTGGCCACGGACCAGATCCAGCGCGGCCCGTCGGCGGACAACAAGCCGGGCTTCCCCTCGCTCGCGCCGGGGTGCGGCGGCGAGCCGATCCGCCCGATCGAGGTGGCGGCCGGTTGGGTCCGGACGCTGCGCTGCCCGACGGAGCCGGGACAGCCGGTGGACCAGTTCGACGTGGAGGTGGTCCCGGGCAGCTTGCTGGGCAAGGCGCTCGTCGCGCAGTCGATCTTCGACAACAAGTTCCTGCTGGGCTTCGCGCCCGAGGCGCCGAACTTCTACCTGGTGCCGGGCGACAACCAGGTGACGATCGTGTGGGAGCCCAGCGCGACGGAGCAGACGGGCGACCCGTTCTACGCCGCAGCGGGCGACCCGGAGAACCCGCTGTACGATCCGAACTACCGTCAGTTCGACGTGGAGGGCTACCGGATCTACCGCGGCACGAGCCCCTCGAACCTCCAGCTGATCGCGCAGTTCGACAAGGACGGCACGACGTTCGTCGACCACCTGTGCGTCACGGACCCGAACTACGTGGCGGGCGATCCGTGTGAGGAGGTGCACGAGATCGACATCGTCCACCCGTTCGTCCAGTACCCCCCGGGCGGCGTGGTCCGGCTGGACAACGGCTCGACGCTGGTGGTGGCTGCGGACACGGCCCTCGCGAAGGAGATCGCGGCGGGCACCGCGCGCCCGCTGTCCAACACGGGGATCCCGTTCGCGTTCGTGGACCGCGGCGTGCGGAACGGCTTCACCTACTACTACAAGGTCACGGCGTTCGACATCAACAGCCTGCGCTCGGGTCCGACCTCGCTGGAGTCGGCAGGGCCCACGAAGAGCGTGGTGCCGCGGCGCTCGGCGACGACGGTGACGGAGCCGAGCTACACGGTGAGCCTGATGGGCCGTGGCGACACGCCGCTCCCGTCGAACCCGGTGAGCATTGACCCGCTGACCGGGCGGTTCAGCGGCCCGCAGCCGCCGACGGACGGGCTCAGCGGCCTGTTCCAGCCGTTCGCGGGGCGGCTGCTGCCGGCCGGGCGCTACGAGGTCCGGATCGACAGCGTGGTGCCGTATTACTACGGTGCGGATTACTTCCTCACGTTGACCGACGCCAACGGCTCCACGCCGGTGCACCTGGTGCAGCGCGACGAGGCGATCACGGGCGATCCGGCCGAGACGCTCTACGAGCTGCCGGCGGTGCAGGTCCTGTCCGACCCGAGCGCCCGGGAGGACCTGGCCCGTAAGGGCGTGGACGCGCCGCCCTTGGCGGGCCACTTCAGGGCGACGCTGCGCCTGGACCGGCTGCACTTCCACTCGGGGGACAGCGACTGGGCGTACAAGCAGCCCGGGTTCTTCTCGATTGCCCCGGACAGCACGCCCGACGGCGGGTCGCGGTGGTTCAGCGGCGAGAACGAGACGATGGACCACCCGACGGTGGGCGAGAGCACGGCGGGTTCGCTGCCGGGCGTGACGGCGATCTACAGGCCGACGCCCTACACCGGCATGGCCGCTGACCCGGTCGCCGGCGGGAGCGACATCTTCCGGCGCTTCTACCAGACGACGTGGGGCATCCGGCGCGCGGCCGACATGAAGTTCTACTGGGGCGCGGCCGGGCTGGACAGCGTGATCGACGTCACGCACAACGTGCCGGTGCCGTTCCTGCCGGTTGTGCGGGCGTCGTATGGGTTCGTCCAGGACGCGGACGGTGACGGGGTGCTCACGTGGAGCGACTTCGCGCGCGTCCAGGGCATCGAAGACGCGGCCAACATCGGCACGCTGACGCCGCGCATGGAGCTGACGCCCCAGCCGACGCTCATGCCCGTGGACGTCACGGGCGACCGCGTGGCGGACGGGAACGGCTTCGCGCTGATCGTCGCCGGCGAGCCGTACGTGTTCCAGGTGGACGCCATCCCGACCAACACGGTGTGGACGCTGCGCACGTACAACGGCTTGGTGACCCGGGACGCCAACGGCCGCTACTCGTTCACGCCCTCGGGCCGGACGCCCGCGGTGCCGGGTCTACGGCTGGTGCTGGAGGTGGAGGCGCCGTCGCGGATCGTGGCGGAGCGTGCGGACCTCTCGCGGGTGCACACGGTCCCGGATCCGTACTACGCGCTGAGCCTGTTCGACCTGAACCCGTCGAACAAGGAACTCAAGTTCGTGAACCTGCCGGACCGTGCGACGATCCGGATCTACTCCGCCAGCGGCATCCTGGTGAACATCATCCACCACGATGACCCGGGCGGCGGCGGCATGGCGACGTGGAACCTCCGCAACCGCAGCGGGCAGTTCGTCGGGAGCGGTGTCTACTTCTACCACGTCTCGACGCCGGATGGCCAGCAGCGGGTCGGGAAGTTCACGGTCATCAACTCGGGCTTCGGCCGGTAACGAGGAGGCGATCCATGCGGATCCTTCACGGTGTCCTGGCGGCGTTGATCCTCGTCCCGGCGACGGACGTGGTCGCGCAGCAGATCCCCGACCCGACCAACAAGCGCAACACGAGTGTGGGGACGACCGCCGCCGAGTTCCTCCTGCTCGGGTCCGGCGCACGCGGGATGGCGCTCAGCCCTGCGTTCGCCGCCCTGACGCGGGATGTCGAGGCGCTCTACCACAACCCGGCGTCGCTGCCGCTGCTGGCGGGGCCCGAGGCGGCGCTGACGGTGATGCCGTACTTCGCGGACACGCATTACCGCTGGGCGGGGTTCGCACTGCCCCTGGCCGGCGGGGAGTACGGCTTCGGCGTGAGCTTCGCGAACTTCGGGTTCGGCGACCAGCCGGTCTACACGGAGGACGACCAGGAGAACGCGAGCCAGCGGACGTACAGTGTCTCGGAGACGGTGATCGGGATCTCGCTCGGCCACGCGTTCATTGACCGGTTCACGGGCGGCGTGACGTTCAAGCTGATCTCAGACCAGCTCGGCAGCGCGTCGGCGACGGCGTTCGCGATGGACGTCGGCACGAACTACCACGCCGAGCTGGCCGGCCGTCCGATCTCGATGGCGTTCGTCATCCAGAACCAGGTCCTCGGCTCGGGGCTGAAGCACACGGGTAGCGGCCTGGACTTCGAGAACTATCCGGAGTCGCCGCCCGGGGTCCCGAGCCAGCCGCTGGACCCGTATCCGGCGAGGTACGAGACGCAGGCCTCGCCGCTGCCGGTGGCCTTCCGGTTCGGGATCGCGTACGACGTGATCTCGAGCCCGAGCAGCCGGCTGTCGCTGATGGGCGAGTTCAACGACATCTACTCCACGGAGTCCAGCTTCGGGCTCGCGGGCGAGTACGAATGGTCGCCGCCGGACGGGCCGCTGTCGCTGGCGCTGCGGGGCAGCTACTCGTACCAGGGCGACAACGACGAGGCCGAGTTGGGCGCGACGTACGGCGACAAGAACATCGGCCTGGATGGCGTCGTGCTCGGCGGCGGGCTGAAGTACCGCTTCGCGAATTACGAGGCGCGCGTGGACTACGCCTGGCGCCACTTCGGCGTGCTCGGTCCGCGGAACGTGTTCACGGTCAGCTTCGGCTGGCGGTGACGCGTCGCACGCGGCAGTGATCCCGGCTGGAGACCGCGGATGAGCGTTGTCGCGGCACTCGCTGTTCTGCTGGTGGCCGTCGGCGGGCCATGGCCGGCGGCCCCGGTGGCGGCCGCGGAGGGCGGATCGCGGGCGTTGTCCCAGGAGCGGGACCTCGCGGTCACGCTCTACCGCTCGTGGCAAGCACCGAACGTGACCGTGATCGACGGGATGTTCCGGGTCGAGCCCGAGCTGGGACAGGCCGGCGGCGAGTGCCGCTACGCGGTCGAGCTCCAGGTCGAGGACAGCGCCGGCGCCGTGCTGCTGCGCGACGGCTGGGACAGCAACTGCCCGCGTGCGGCCGACGGGAGCGCGCTCGCCTCGCTGGAGACGTTCCAGTTCGCGGTCCTGCCCGCGCGGTACACGCTGCGGGTCTCGGTCCGCGCGGTCGGGGACGCGGCCCGGGTGGCGCGGACGAGCGTGGCGGTGGAGGGGTTGGAGCCGTCGGTCCGGCTGTCGGACCTGGTCCTGGGCAGCCAGGTCGGGTGGGCGGACTCGGCGGGCCCGACCTGGACGTTCCGGCGCGGCGCCATCGGGATCCTGACCGCGTCGGAGGTCGTGGTCCAGGCGGACGACCCGCACCTGGCCTACTACGTCGAGGTCTATGCGGACTCGGCGCAGCCGCTGAGCGGCCGGCTGGTCGGTGCGATCAAGCGGCCGGACGGCAGCGAGGTGGTGCGGGTCCCGCTCCGGGAGCTGGGCGAGCTGCGGCAGAGCGCGCCCGTGGCGGGCCGGATGTCCGTCGCGGGGCTGCCGCCCGGGGAGTACCTGCTGGAGGCGCGGCTCGAGCTCGCGGACACGGTGCTCGTTCGCGTGCACCCCTTCAGCATGATCTCGCCGTTGCTGGCGGCGGACGCGCCGGCGGAGGGAGGCGGCTACTTCGCGTCCCTCAGCGATGAGGAGCTGGCGGAGCTGTTCGACCCGCTGGTGGTCTGGCTCCAGACCGAGGCGGAGCGGCGGCGGTACGAGTCGCTCTCGCCGACGGGGCGGCGCGCGTTCCTGAGGGAGTACTTCGGGAACGTGGCGCCGTCCGGTGACCCGGACAGCCAGGCGCCGCTGGACGTCTACCTCGCTCGCGTGAAGTACGTCCAGACCGCGTTCCGCGAGCGCGTGGGCCGCGGCGCGCAGGAGGGCTGGCGGACGGACCGCGGGCGCATCTACCTCAGGCTCGGCGAGCCGACGAGCCGGGTGGTGCAGCCGCGGCCACAGCAAGGCCCGCCCTACGAGATCTGGTTCTACGCGATCCGCTCCGGCTACGTCTACCTCTTCGTGGACGAGAGGGGCTTCGGCACCCCGTACTTGCTCTACTCGAACGACCCGGCCGAGAACCCGATGCCGGGCTGGGAGCAGCGGATCGGAGCGGGAGCGATTGAGGACCTGGCGCAGTTCGGCATCCGGGTGCGTTCGTCCACTTCGCCCTGAATGCGGGTGACGAGCGCGCCCTACCGGGGCCCAGGCGCGCTGATGGTGCCGGCCGCGGCCGATCGGGCCGCGGGCAACGGCAGGGCTTCAAACACGGAGCGGCCTCTCGAGTCGGAGGCGCAGGAAAGGGGCGAAACGTGAGCACACGGGGCGCTGTCAACACACTGGCGGCACTGCTGGTCCTGGTCGCGGGCTGCGATGACGATCCGCTCGCGAAGGACCGGGATGTGACGGCATACTGGCACCTGAACCCGACGTTCGCGGTGGTGAACGTCGGCGGCACGACCACGATCACGGCGATTCCGTTGAATCCGCACGGGGAGCCGACGGGCAGCAAGGTGGAGGCCACGGCGTGCAATGCGTCGGGGCTCGACATCAAGCGCGACTCGAGTCGGACGGACTTCGAGCCGCCGGAGCGTTTCATCGTTCGGGCTCTGGCGCTGGGTGACAACTGCGTGATCGTGAGGTCCGGCGGCTCCAGCGACACGACGGATGTCAAGGTGGTGCCGGCTTCGCTGGCCGCTGAAGGCGGGACGATCCCGGTGGGTGGCACGCTGACGGTCCAGGTGACGTTCTACGACGTGGGCGGGAACCCCGTAACCGGCTTCGGCCCGAGCGACCTGGTCTTCGAAGTCGATAGCGCGCGCATTGCCAGCGTGGACGAGGCGGGCGTCGTGACGGGCCTCGCCGCCGGCCAGGCCAGGGTCTCCGTGGAGCTGCACGAGCGCTGGGGCGCGAGGCGGAGCGCGACCGCGACGATCGTGGTGGAGGAGGAAGAGGAAGAGTGACCCCCGGGGGGCGCGGCCGCGGCCGCGCCCCCGTTTTCTTCACTCCCCTTTGCTCACCAGGAACACCTCTTCCCGGGTGGCGCGCTCGCCGGTCGCGAGGTCGGTGACGACGACGCGGACGCGGTACCGGCCGTCGTCGAGGTCGGCCTCGACGCGCCGGCGTTCCTGGACGCCGATCGTCGTATCGGCATCGGGCGGCGCCACGCCGGTGAACCGGAGTCTGATGGCATCCCCCGCGCCGACCAGGCGCCGCAGCTTCCCGAAGATCCCCCCACTGCCGCCGTCGCGCTCCACCGTGATCTCGGTGCTGTAGGACGAGCCCGGGGCCAGGTTGTAGATCTCGTAGAAGAGGGTGAAGGCGGGCCGGCCCGCGAGTTCTCGCGGCGGCAGAAGGGCGAGCCGGACGTTGCCGCGCTGCCAGGCGCCGCTGTCCGCCGGCTCGGCGATCACCAGGTCGCTGATCTGGAGGGCGGAGCCGGTGAAGTCATCCACATCCGTGCGGCCGCCGTAGAGCTGCCCTGCCGACGGGTCGAACGCGTCCCGCAGGACGACGCGGTAGGCCGCGTGCTCCACCGGGGGCGCACTCAAGTCGAGGTGGGTGCGCAGGTACTGGCCGCGACGGAGCGGCTCGGCCGAAACGTAGTTGTAGACCGTGTCGCGGCGAACGATCCGGCGTTGGAGTGTGTCCGCGACGATGAGGCCGATCCGGAGCGAGTAGTAGGTCGTGTCTCCCCTGGTCCGGCCGCGCAGCCGCTCGCCCGGGATCGCGATGGCCACCGTCAGGTCCGTTCGGCCCTGCTCTCCCCGGAACGTGTACAGGTCGAAGTAGAACGGGATGTCCCGGTCGAAGCGCGGGCGGTCCGAGTCGGTGGCGATGGCGGCGAGGGTCCTGAGACGGGACTCCGCCTGGATCTCCTGACGGGCCCGGGCCACCTCGCGCATGATCTCGCCCAGTCTTCCCGCCGCGTGAGCCTGCTGGTCGTCACCGGCGGCGTTCAGGGATCGGTCGTACACCGTCTGGGCCCGCAGCAGCTCGGCGTACAAAGAACCGTAGCTCGGATCGAGGTCTGTCCGGGCTTCGAGGAGGCGGACCGCTGCATCCAGCCCGGTGAGCTGGAGGTCGCCGCGGGCGCTGCCCGCGGCGTCGCCGATGACGGCGTGCAGGATGTCATCCACGAGCCGGAAATCGGTGGCTGCGTCCAGCCTGACGAAGTGGAAGAGCTGGCGGGTCCCGTCGGGCATCTCGTAGACCCAGGTCTCGTTCTGCCGTATGCCCACCCCGGGCGTCGAGATGGTCTCGTCGGGCGGGCCGTGGCGGATGTAGACGAGGCCGCGGTCGTCGAAGGGGAAGGTCCGCGCGCCGGCGGTCTGGAGGATGGTTGCGTCGATGGGGGCGGGACCGCGTTTGCCGGTGCGCCGGTAGCGCTCCTGCGCCACGGCCAGGCGGCGGTAGTGGCTCGCAAGCCGCTCGGCGACGGTGAGACCTGCGAGAGCGGCGCGCGTCTCCCAGAACTCGCGGAGCCATTGCTTGCGCGCCTCGAGGTTGCCGAGCTGCCAGCGGAGCTCCTCGTCGTCTTCGTTGAGGATGGGGAGCAGGTCGGCGTGGTACCGCTCGGCGGCCTCGGGCGTGAGCGCGTCGATGCCGGCGAAGTACGCCGCGGCGCCGGCCTCTTCGGAGCCCGGGACGCGGAGCAGGGCGGCGGCCTGGGCGTGGAGCGCGACGGGGTCGGCGGGGCCGGCGACTTCGAGGGCGCGCCGCGCCGCCTCGGCGCCGGCGGCCGGTTCGCCGAGTGCGGCCTCGAGGTCCGCGAGGGTGAGGAGCAGCGCGCGGCGGTCGCCGGCGCCGGCCCGCTCGATGCGGCGGATGGCGTCCCGGGCGTGGCGGAGCGCATCGTCGTCGCGGTCTGCGAGGGCGAGGGCGGCGAGTTCGAGGGCGGCGGGCCAGTGCAGGGAATCGAGTTCGAGCGCGCGGCGGAACGCGCGGCGGGCGCGGGACAGGTGGTCGAGGCCGACGATCTCCGCGAAGCTCTGGAGGACCGTGACCGCGTTGAGCACGCCGCCAGGCGAGGGGATGCGGATCTCGCCGGAGCGGAGGTGGCAGAGCCCGATGCCGTAGTGGGCCCAGGGGTGGGGGGCGTCGCGGTTGGCGGCGTCGAACGCGCGGCGGGCAGCTTCGAGGTCGTCGTCGTCCCCGGTCAGCTCGTGGAGGCGGAGGCCGATCAGGCCCCGCTCGAGCGGGGGGCGGTCCGCTGCGGCCAGGAGCGCCCGGACGGCGGCGGGGCTCTCGAGTCGGGCGAGCGAGTCCCGGAGCGCCCCGTAGTCGCGCTCCTGCGCGGCTGCGGCGGCCGGTACGAGCAGCCAGAGCAGAAGGGCGCGGACCGGCTTCATGCAACGACCTCCGTGGACGTTGCGCCCCGTGCCGGTCGCGCTCGTGCTCCCGGCGGCCTGGGGGCGTGCAGCGGGTGGGGTGCAGGTGCCGTGCCGTGGCGGCTCCAACGCCTGCACCCGCATCGGTCCGAAGGTGGGGGCTCACCCGTTCCGGCGCGCCCCCGCCTGTCCGACCGTCTGTTCGCATTCCTCCCGCCGTGCGCACTCCGCCAGCGCGTCGAACAGCTTCTCGAAGTGCTCGGGCCGGTGCGCCGCGGTGGCGCACAGGCGGAGCCGCGCCTGCCCGGGCGAGACGGCGGGGTACGTCACGGCGGAAACGAAGATGCCTTCGTCGATGAGCTGCCGCGCCCAGCGGTACGCCCGCCACTCGTCGCCCAGGATGAGCGGGACGATGGGCGTCGTGGACGCGCCGATGTCGAAGCCGAGACGGGTGAGCCCTTCCTTGAGGCGCTGCGTGTTTTCGCGCAGCCGTTCCAGGTGCTCCGGCTCCTCTTGGATGATGCGCAGCGCCTCGAGCACGGCGGCAGCGTTGGCCGGCGTCATCGCGGCGGAGAACATGTAGGGCGCCGAGCCGTGCTGGAGGTAGATCTTGAGCGCCTGGGACCCGGCCACGAAGCCGCCCGAGGACGGGATGGCCTTGGACAGTGAGCCGGTGACGATGTCGATCTCCGAGGGCTCGATGCCTTGCTCCTCGCAGATGCCGCGTCCCGTCGCGCCGATGGCGCCGATGGAGTGGGCCTCGTCCACGAGCAGGAACGCCCCGTAGCGGCGCTTGAGTTCGAGCAGATCCGCGAGCGGCGCCTGATCGCCGTCCATGCTGAAGACGGCGTCCACGGCGATGAGGATCCGCGTGGCGCCACGGTTGCGCGCCTGGCGGAGCCGCCGCTCGAGGTCGTCCATGTCGTTGTGCTTGAAGCGACGCACCTCGCAGCCGGCCATGCGCACGCCGTCGTGGATGCTCTGGTGCGCGTACTGGTCGAGGATGGCGACGTCGCCGGGGCCGAAGAGCGAGGTGATGGCGGCGATGTTCGCGTCGTAGCCGGAGCCGAACGTGGCGGCGGCCTCTTGGCCGAGGAAACGTGCGAGCTCCTGCTCCAGCTCGAGGTGCAGCGCGAGCGTACCCGTCAGCAGGCGTACGCCGCCGGTGGACGTGCCGTAGCGTGCGACGGCCTCGCGCACGGCGGCCTCGAGCCGGGGATGGCCGATGAGGCCGAGATAGCTGTACGACGAGAACATGACGAGCGGCGATCCGAGCACGGCGGACTCCGGCCCGGAGCGGCGCTCGAGCGGGAGCTGGTAGGTGTAGAGCGACTGGGGCAGCCCCGCGCGGAACGTGTCGAACCAGCGCCGGACGTTCGGCGTGTCGAGCAGCGATCCCGGCTCGATGAGCCGGTCGCCGTTGCGGCCCTCGAAAAAGCCGTGGAACGGATCGCGGGTGTAGTCGGCGAGCGCGTCAGTCACCCGGCTTGAAGGCGACCTTGATGGAGCGGTGGCCGTCTTTGTCGAGGGCGGCTGAGAGTCCCGCACGGTAGTCCTCCAGATCGAAGACGTGAGTCAGCATTCCGAGTTCGGCAAAGCCGTCCCGCTGCATGAGCTCCAGCGAGACATCGTAAATGTCGCGACGGCGGCCGTCGTAGGGGACGAGCCCGTAGGCGAAGACGCCGGCGACCGAGAGCTGGCGGTACCAGACGCGGGTCCAGTCTGCGGAGAGGCGCGCCGCGGCGCCGACCAGGACGATGCGGCCGCCCTCGCGGGTGAGGGCGAGGGCGTCGCTGATCGAGCCGGCCGAGCCGACGGTGTCGTAGACCAGCGAGGGGCCGCCCTCGACGAAGCGGGGCGCCAGTGTCGGCTTGAAGGCGCGGGCGCCGGGCAGTGAGGCGGCCCAGTCGTAGGCCTCCTTGCGGCTGCCGAAGACCAGGTCGGCGCCTGCACGCTCGGCCAGCTCGAGCTGGAAGCGGTAGCGGCCCAGCACGGCGATGGTCCCGGTCCAGCCGGTCAGGCGCAGGGCCTTGACGGTCAGGGCGCCGATGCTGCCCGCGCCGATGACGAGGACGACGTCATCCTCTCCGCCGTCCGGCGTCTCTCCGGCGCGCGCGGGCGGGTGCAGGAGCACGCCGCGCAGCGCCGAAGCGAACGGGTCGGTCAGGACGGCGACCTCGTCCGGGAGGTCGCCCGGGCGGTGGAGCTGGCTCACGTGGGCAACGAACCAGCGAGACCACCCGCCGCCGACGGCCGGGCAGTAGCCGATCATCGGGCCGTTGCCCGTGATCCCGTCGGTGGTGCGGCGGCAGAGCCCGTACTCGCCGCGGGCGCACGCCGCGCAGGGCGGCTCGAGCCCGCGCTGCGCGCAGGCGAGCATGGGGTTGACGACGACGCGCTCGCCCACGCTCCAGCCCGCTCTGGCGGCCTCGGGGCCCGTCTCCACGATCCGGCCCACGTTCTCGTGGCCGAACGTGAACGGGTAGGCGCCGAAGGGCTCGAGCGTGAACGAGTCGTGCGCCGTGACCGCGGCGAGGTCGCTGCCACAGATCCCGCTGAGCGTGGTCTCGACCCGGACCCAGTCGGGGCCGGGCAGTGCCGGGGGCTCCACGTCATCCAGCGAGATGCAGCCCAGCGGACCGAGCGCCAGGGCCGGCCGCCGCTTGGCAACCCAGCGCGTCCACAGATAGCGAGCAGGACGATAATGGAACCGGATCGCGCGCAACGCGCGTTCTCCCCCTGTCCGAGACGTTCCGGGAAACGCGCCGCGCGTTCCAGGCAGCGGCGCCGGGTCGAGAGCGAGGAAAGGGTCGGCAAAGAAGCTACGATGAACGGGGGGCCCGGACAAGAATCCCGCCCACCTTGTCCAACCGAATGGCGGCGCCTAGTTTAGCACCCGTCTCCAAGACGTGACCTCGATGGAACCGAGCCACGAGTCCGGCGCCGGGCCGGCCCGAATCCCCCCGACACTGGATCGCCGCGGCTTCCTGCGCGCCACTGCGGGTGGGGCGACGGCCGCGGCCGTGGCGTCACTGCTCCCCGCCGGCTGTGCGGCGGAGTACCCGCAAGCCGAGGCGGACCGGGTGGAGCTCCGGGCGTTGACGCCCAAGGAGTACGCGGTGGCGCGGGCGGCGGCCGAGGCGCTGCTGGTCGGCACGCCGGTGGAGCCGGCCAGCGTCGCCGCCGCGATCGACGCTAACCTCGCCGCCGTCGGGGACCCGATCCGGGCGGACATGAAGACCGTCCTCTCGCTGCTGGAGCACCTCACCGTTCTGGGCGGCCGGCTCCGGCGCTTCACCGCCCTGGACCTCGAGGCGCGGCAGGCCTACCTCCTCACCTGGGCCCGGAGTCGCTTCGCGCTGCGCCGCGCGGCGTTCCACGCCGTGCGGGCGTTCGTCTACTTCTTTTCGTACAGCCAGGACGTGACGCGGCCGCTCACGGGCTTCGAGGGGACGTGGCCGGAGCGGGGCGTGCCGATCCCGCCGTACCCGGTCGACTTCGGCGAGGTGCGATGATCATCCAGGGCACGAACCACCGCGGCGATGTGGAGGACCGCGCGGACGTGGTCGTGGTCGGGACCGGCGCGGGGGGCGGCACCCTTGCCGCCTACCTGGCCGATCGCGGCTGGGACGTGGTCATGCTGGAGAAGGGCGGCTTCTTCCGCGCGGAGGACTTCTCCCAGCGGGAAGAGGAGGCCATGGCCGCGTTCAACGGCCGGCGCGGCCTGGACGCGAGCGACGACAACTCCGTGTTCCTCGCCTATGCCGAGGCCGTGGGCGGCTGCACCGTCCACTACTGGGGCGACTCGTTCCGCGCGCCGCCGGACCGGCTCGAGCGCTGGCGCACCGAGTACGGCCTCGAGTGGATGACGCCTGCGGAGCTGGACCCGCACTGGGAGGCGATCGAGCGGGAGCTGGGCATCCACATCTGCGAGGAGCGGCTCTTCAACGAGAACAACCGCCTGGTCCGGCAGGGTTGCGAGGCGCTCGGCTTCCGGGGCGGTGCGGTGCCCACCGCGCGGGTGGACTGCATCGGCTGCGGCTGGACCGCGTTCGGCTGCGCGTACAACCGCAAGAGCTCGCAGCTCATCACCACCATCCCCCGGGTCTCGAAGTCCGGCGGGCGCATTTACAGCGACGCGCGGGTCGAGCGGATCCTGATCGAGAACGGCCGGGCCGTCGGCGTCGAGGGCTCGCTCCTCGACCGGGACACGGACCAACCGCACTCGCGCATCCGCGTCCGGGCGCCGATCGTCGTGCTCGCCGGCGGCGCGATCGGCACGGCGGAGCTGCTGCTCCGCAACGGGTTCGACGACGGCGTCGTCGGCCAGCGCTTCTACGTCAACCCGCACTACTTCGTCTTCGCGGACTTCGGCCGGGAGATCGACAACGTCACGGGCATCCCGTGCGCGTACGAGGTGGACGAATTCCGGGAGGTCCGACGGACCCGGTCGGGCGAGTACGCCGGGGGCGGCTACACCATGCTGTGCAGCCACCAGCCGCCGGGGCTGACGGCGGCGTTGCTGCCGGAGGTCGGCGCGGCCCACGCGGAGCGGATGCGCCGCTACCGCCGGCTCGGCTCGCTCATGTCCGTGATCGACGAGGAGAACCCCGGCCGCATCTACCTCGACGGGGGGGTGCGCAAGGTCCGGTTCCGGGTGCGAGGCGTTGACCAGCACAAGGCGGTGGACTTCCTGCGCAACGCGACGCGGATCTTCCTGGCCGCCGGTGCGCGGGAGGTCTGGATCCCGGACGTCTACGGCACGGTGGTGAGGGACCCCAGCGAGGTCGAGACGCGTATCACGCTCCGATCCGTCCAGCCGGGTGCGCAAGTCTGCGCGGGCAGCCACTTCCTGGGGACCGCGCCGCTGGGTGCGGACCCGTCACGCTCGTTTGCCGGGCCGACGGGTGAGGCGCACCGGGTGAAAGGGCTGTACGTGGCGGACGGCGCAGCCGTGCCCACGTCGGTGTCGAAGGACCCGTCGCTGACGATCATGGGCGTGGCGCGGTGGATCGCGGCCGGCCTGCACGAGCGGGAGGGGAGGGCGGGGGCTTAGGCGCAGGTGTAGGCAGTACGCCTGCGCGTGCGCGCGCGTCGGTACTCGTGGGCGTTGTGACGCCCGGTGCTGGCGTTGTGGCGCCCGGCTCTTTCCCTCCCGGACCGTCGTCCGAAGCCCGGCCCTGTGCGCGTTATAGGGGCGAAGGCGCTCCAGTCCTGTAGTTCTCTCGCGGGAACCCCCTGATGAAGCAACGAAGCGCAGCGTTGGTGCTGTCCCTGGCGGTGTGGTCGTGTGCCCTCCAGCCGGCGGCTGGGCCAAGGCCGGGACCGGGGCCGGAGGTGGCGGAAGCGCGTGGCGGCGCCGCACCGCAGGCCGGCGTGGATGTCGAGCCGCTGGCGGACGGCGCCAGCGTGGGCGAGGGCGGGGCCGCGGCCGGGGAGGGCGGGGCGGTGGTGGCGGTGAACGGGGAGCGTGCGGACGCGGTGGTGGCGTCCGCGGCGGGCGCGAGTCGTGCGGACGAGGCCCGCACGCCGGAGGCTGACGAGGAGCCGCCGCTCTGGGTGGATCCCCGGATCGACCTGGAGTACCTGGCGCTCCGGGTGCTGGCCGAGGCGAACGCGGTACGGATGCGGGCCGGGGCCGGCCCGCTGGTGATGGACCCTGCGCTCCGGCGCGCTGCGCGGCGCTACAGCCGGGAGCTGGCGCTCCGCGGCGAGATCGAGCACCTCTCGCCCACGCCCGGTCGGCGGACGTTCCGGCAGCGGATCGCCGCGGAGGGCGCGGAGGCGCGCGTCGCGGGCGAGAACCTGGCGCGGCTCACCGCATCCGTGGAGTCGTTGCCGCGGCGAGCCGTGCAGGCGTGGATGAAATCGCCGGGGCATCGGCGCAACCTGCTGGACCCGATCTTCACACGAACCGGCATCGGCGTGATGCTCGGTCCGGATGGCATCTGGTACGTCGTCCAGGTCTACGCCACGCCCACGTGATGGGGCGCCCACGGTGAGGCCCGCGCCGGGGCCGGGCGTGTCACCGCCCCCGCCGGGGGACGCGGAGTTCGCGGCGCTGCTGGACCGGGAGGCACCGTTGGGCCCGGCGCCGCTGTGCCCGGAGATCCGGGTCTTCCAGGGGCGCGGGCTGATCGCGGTCTGGGAGGCGGCCGAGCGGCTGGCCGGCTGCCCGCTGCCCGCGCCGTTCTGGGCGTACCCGTGGCCGGGCGGCGCGGCGCTCGCCCGCGTGTTGCTGGATACGCCGGAGCGTGTGCGCGGCCGCCGCGTCCTGGACATCGGCACGGGCGGCGGGCTGGCCGCGCTGGCGGCTGCCCGCGCGGGCGCGGCCGAAGTCGTCGCCAACGACATGGACCCCTGGGCCCTCGCCACGGCGCGGCTCGCCGCGGCGCGGCAGGGGCTCCGGCTCACCACCCTGGAGGCCGACCTGACCCGACCCGGCGCCGACGCCGGGCTCGAGACCTTCGACGTCGTGCTCTGCGCCGACCTCCACTACGAGCGCCGCAGCGCGCCGCTGCTGCACGCGCTGCTGGAGCGGGCGCGCCGGGCCGGCGCCGACGTACTCGTTGCGGACGCCGGCCGCGCGTACTTCGACCCCACCGGCCTCACGCTCCTGGCGGAGTACGAAGTCGCCGTGCCCCACGACGTGGAGGGCGTGGACACCCGGCGGGCTCGAGTGTACGCGCTGCCGTGAGGCGGGTCCGCCGTCGCGGCGTTCCTCCGCCGTGGCTCCGTGTGACACGGAGGCGCGGCGGTTGTGTCTCACACGGGGACGCGGAGAGCGGGGCGTCCGAGCAGGGCCGGGCTGCGTCCGCCGCGGATCCGAGCGTTCCTCGCCCGGGTCAGCGTTCTTGCCGGTCCTACACCCGGATGGGGGAGCATTGCACAGCGCCCCCCTCCTGGTGGGGTCGCGGCAAAGTCCCGCACTCGTCTCCGTTGCGGCCCTGCGCAGTGGACGTTGACCGCGCTGGGGGCGGCGAAGTTCCCAACGCAACAGCGGCAAGCGCGGCGTAATGGAAGTTGGCCGCACCCGGCGCGGAAAGTCCCCATGTGGCCGCCGACCGGGTGCGCGAGGGTGGAGGTTTGCCGCGCGGCCCCGGCGTCAACGCCGGTCCACCGTCCAACAGCCCTGCCGGTCCATCGTCCAACAGTCCTGGCGACCGAACACCCGACGCCCGCGTCGTGCAGGGCCATCCATGGCCGGTGCGGCGTACCCAGGCCGGGCGGCGTAGCCAGGCCAGTGCGGCGTAGCCAGGCTGGCGGAGCACAACCAGGCCGGTGGAACACAACCAGGCCGGTGGGGCGCAGCCAGGCCGGGCGAAGCGTAGCCAAGCCGGTTACAGCGCAGCCAAGGCCGGGCGCAGCGCAACCCATGCCGGGCACAGCGTAGCCAGGCCGGGCGCAGCGCGGCTCCGGGTTCCCCTCTCGTTGGCTCCTCCGCGTGCTTCAGGCGATGAGCTGCTTGAGGCGGGGCAGGTCCACGTTTCCCCCGCTGGCGACGATGACGACGTGCCCGTTCTCGGGCGCCTGGACCTTGCCGGCGAGGAGCGCGGCAGCGGCGGCGGCGCCGGCGGGCTCGACCAGCAGCTTCGCGCGCTCCAGGAGGAACGCGAGGGCGGCGAGGATCTCCGCGTCCGTGACGAGGACGACGTCGTCCACGAACGTGCGCACGTGCTCCAGCGTGTTCGGCCCGACGATGGGCGCGGCGAGACCATCGGCGGCGGTGTCGATGTGCTCGAGGCGCCTGGGCTCACCCTCGCGCAGCGCGAGCATCATGGTCGGCGCGCCCTCGGGCTCGACGCCGATCACGCGCACCGTGGGGCGGAGCGCCTTGACGGCGGTCGCGATGCCGGAGATGAGCCCGCCGCCCCCGACGGGCACGATGACGACGTCGGCGTCGGGCGCGTCTTCGAGGATCTCGAGGCCGATCGTGCCCTGGCCCGCGATGAGGTCCGGGTCGTCGAACGGGTGCACGAGCGTGAGGCCGCGCTCGCGGCGTAGCTCCTCGCACTTCTCGAACGCCTCGAAGACGGAGCCGTGGAGGACGACGTCGGCGCCGTACGCGCGGCTCGCCTCCACCTTCGAGCGCGAGGCGTGTGCCGGCATCACGACGGTGCACGCGATGCCCTCGCGGCCCGCGCCGTAGGCGAGCGCCTGCGCGTGGTTGCCCGCGGAGATGGTGATGAGGCCGCGGGCGCGCTCCTCGGGGGTGAGGCGGTGCAGGCGGTTGAAGACGCCGCGGACCTTGAACGAGCCGGTTCGCTGGAGGCACTCGGCCTTGATGGACACGCGCACGCCCGTGCGCTCGGAGAGCGAACGCGAGCTGAGCAGCGGCGTGCGATGCACGCGGCCCGCGATGACCGCGGCGGCCCGTTCGATGTCCTGCAGCGAGACCAGCATGCGCGGATCATACAACGCGGGACTGCGAGGGGGCAAACGGCGGACGGGAGCGCGAGGGCAAAGGGGGACCGAGAGATCTCGGGTCTGCGCCCCGAGGTTGCGGTTCGGCGCCACGGCACGGGGCGTGGGCACCGCGGGCCGGACGGCGGGCCAGTGGCGGGGAGCACGCGGAGAGGTCTGCCCCGGTGAATGGTAGCGCGGGGAGCAGCGGGCGCCGGTGTGGCCGCGCAGCGCATCGCGCCCTGCTGGCGGGGGCACGGCCTACCGCAACCGCGCCTCCACCTCCTGAGCGCGGCCGTGCGGCGCACCACTGCTCTCGGCTGCTTGCGGCTGCTCGTGGCTGCTTGCGGCGGGTTCGCCGCGGGGTGGCGGCGAAGATCCATACTCGCCGCGGCACGGCGCGGCGCCGTGGAAGTTGGCCGCGCCGCACGCGGCAAAATTCCCCGGCCGTCGCGGCACGCCTCCCCGTCGTGGAAGTGTGCCGCGCCCGGCGCGGCGGAGATCCAACGTGAGCGGGTTGAGCTTCGCGAGCATGGATCTTTGCCGTGCGCCCGGCGCGGCGGAGATCCAACGTGACGCCGTAGGACTTCGCGAGCGCGGAAGTTTGCCGCGCGGGCCAGCCGAAGTTCGCGCCCGAGGGAGGTTTCGCACCCGAGGGGAGAACGAACGAGACGGTGGAACTCGACCGCCGCCAGCCCGCTCACGTCCCACGCGCCCGTGCACCGGGCGCGCGGGGGCGGACGGCCTGCCCGCAGCCCCATGTCGCGCGGGACGGTGAACGCGTGACACGAGCTCGCCACGCAAGAGGCTGCTCTTGGCGGCGGCGGTGATCGCTCGGGCGGGCAGGGTGCGCAGAAGATGTGCCCGTTTGGGTTCGTCCGGCTCTGCGACCGGGCACCTGATCTTGCGCAAGGCATCGGGGCGAGGACAACGGCTGGGAAGGCGTCCCCTCCTATGGCGCGGTCTTTGCCCCTCTCCGGGCCGATGGAGCGGGAACCGGGAAGGGGTGAGGTGGAGCGGCGCCGGGGTCGGGAACGCCGTCGTGGCCGGGATCGGAGGGCCGGTGGCTCGCTGGGCAACCGCGCGCGGTTCTCGCTCCTCTACTTCGTCATCGCGTTCCTGCTGCTCATCGGGCTGAACTACCTGCTGGGTCAGCAGAGTTCGGCCGAGATCCCCTACAGCGAGCTGAAGGCGCGGATCGCGGCGGGGCAGGTGAGGGAGGTGGCGCTCGGCCCGCACACGATCCGGGCGGTGGTGGCGGACAGCGTGCGGCGGCCCGGAATGCCGCAGGTGTGGACGGCGGTGCGCGTGCCGGAGGACGAGCAGCTCATCCCGCTGCTCGAGTCGCGCGGCGTACCGTACGAGGGTGTGCCGGAAGGCTGGCTGGGCCGGACCGTGGGCTGGCTGCTGCCGCTGGGGCTCCTGATCCTGTTCTGGGTCTGGATGCTGCGGCGCATCAACCCGGTGCAGGGCGTGATGACGGTGGGGAAGACCCGCGCGCGGATCGTGGGCGAGGAGGGAACGGGCGTCACGTTCAAGGACGTGGCGGGTGCGGAGGAGGCGAAGCAGGAGCTGGTCGAGGTCGTCGAGTTCCTGCGCACGCCGGAGAAGTTCGCGCGGCTCGGCGCCAAGATCCCGAAGGGCGTGCTGCTGGTGGGCCCGCCGGGCACGGGCAAGACGCTGCTGGCGCGGGCGGTGGCGGGCGAGGCGGGCGTGACGTTCTTCTCGATCAGTGGGTCGGAGTTCGTCGAGATGTTCGTGGGTGTCGGCGCGGCGCGGGTGCGGGACTTGTTCGAGCAGGCCAAAGCCAACGCGCCGTGCATCGTGTTCATCGACGAACTGGACGCGCTGGGCAAGGCGCGGGGCGTGGGCGGCATCGTGGGCGGCCACGATGAGCGGGAGCAGACGCTGAACCAGCTCCTCGTGGAGATGGACGGCTTCGACCCGCGCACGGGCGTGATCATCATGGCGGCGACCAACCGGCCGGAGATCCTGGACCCGGCGCTGCTCCGACCAGGGCGGTTCGACCGGCAGGTGATGGTGGACCGGCCGGACATGCGCGGCCGCGAGGCGATCCTCCGGGTGCACGCGCGCTCGATCCGGCTCGCGCCGGAGGTGGACCTGACGGAGGTCGCCCGGCGCACGCCCGGGTTCGTGGGGGCGGACCTGGCGAACCTGCTGAACGAGGCGGCGTTGCTCGCGGCGCGGCGGGACAAGCAGGCCGTGGGGATGGAGGAGATCGACGCGGCCATCGATCGCGTCGTCGCGGGCCTCGAGAAGAAGACGCGGCTGATCAGCCCGAAGGAGCGCGAGGTCGTCGCCTACCACGAGGCGGGTCACGCGATCGTGGCGGAGCGCGTGCCCACGGCGGACCCGGTGCACAAGATCTCGATCATTCCGCGCGGCGTCGCCGCCCTGGGATACACGCAGCAGGTCCCGACCGACGACCGTTACCTGCTCCAGCGGGGCGAACTGCTGGACCGCCTGTGCGTGCTGCTGGGCGGCCGGGCGGCGGAGGAGCTGGCGTTCGGCGAGATCTCGAGCGGCTCGAGCAACGACCTCGAGCGGGCGACGGACATCGCGCGGCGCATGGTCACCGAGCTCGGCATGTCGGACACGCTGGGCCCGGTGACGTTCCACCGGCCACGCGGGCCGCTGGCGCTGGATCACCGCGAGCTGCTGGAGGGCCCGCGCATCTACAGCGAGGCGACGGCCGAGGTCATGGACGAGGAGGTGCGCCGCCTGCTGGTCGAGGCCCACGACCGCGCGCGGGCGATCCTGGAACGCGAGCGCCGCGTACTCGACGAGCTGGCGCGCCGCCTGCTCGAAAAGGAAGTGGTGGACCGCGCTGAACTGCGCGAGCTCATGGGCACGGCAGCCGGGCAGCCGGACGGGCGGCCGGAGGTCGGGCACATTCCGCCGCAGGCCGCGGACTGAGTCGGGTGCGCGGGCCGGCCCTTTGCAGGGATCGGCGGGTATGGCGGACGCGGGAGCACGGAGCAGCTGGTCGGGCGCGGCGCCGCGGGGCGTCGCGGAGGCCGCGCCGCACTTCGGCGACGACGAGCGCGCGCATGCGTTCGCGCAGTTCCTCGAGCGCCACCGCGGGGAGACGCACGTCGCGACGCTCCAGGACTACCCCGACCCGGACGCGATCTCCTGCGCCCTCGCCTACCGACTCATGGCCGGGCGCTACGACATCGATGTCGACATCCTGTACGAAGGCCGCGTGAGCCACCAGGAGAACTTGGCCCTCGTGCAGGCGCTCGAGATCGAGATGACCCGCTTCAGCGACACCCTGCCGCTCGACCGCTACGACGGCGCCGTGTTCCTGGACAACCAGGGCACCACCACCCGCCTGACGGAGCGGCTGGAGCGCGCCAGGGTGCCGGCTCTCGCCGTCATTGACCACCACGCGCCACAGGGCGTGCTGCGCCCGCAGTTCGCGGACATCCGGCCCGTGGGTGCGGCCGCGACGATCATGACCGATTACTTGCGCAGCGGCGCGGTGATGTCGCTCGAGCCGGAGAACGACATGCACGTCCGGCTCGCCACCGCGCTCATGCATGGGCTGCGCAGCGAGACCAACGGCTTCATCCGCGCCGGGCCGGATGAACTCCTCGCCGCCGCGTACCTGACCCAGTACGTGGACACGCGTCTGCTGGAAACGATCCTGCGCGTGCAGCGCTCCCACGGCACCATGGAGGTGATCCGCGTCGCGCTGACGGACCGGCTGCTGCGTGGCGGCTTCTCCCTCGCCGGCGTCGGCTACCTGCGGGCCGCCGACCGGGACGCGATCCCCCAGGCGACGGACTTCCTCCTCACCGAGGAGAACGTGCACACCGCGATCGTCTACGGCATCCTGCTGGGCGAGGGGGACCGGGAAGTGGTGGCGGGGAGCATGCGCACCGAGAAGTTGACGCTCGACGTGGACCAGTTCCTCAAGACGGCGCTCGGCACGGACGCCCGCGGCCGCGCCTACGGCGGCGGGCGGAACCGTGCGGGCGGCTTCGAGATCCCCATCGGCTTCCTGGAGGGCACGCTCGACCCGGACCAGATGGCGCTGAAGTGGGATGCGTTCAACCGGCAGATCCGGACGAAGCTGCTGCGCGCCGCAGGGCTGGAGCCGGGCGAGCCGGAAACGACCTGAGGCCGGATCGGGAGTGCCGAGGGACGAACGTTCGGGAGGCGGGAACGACGCCGCCTGTGGGGCCGCCGGGCCTCAGCCGGCTCCGTTGCCGGCCAGCATCTCGGGCGTGAGCGGCCGCCGGCCGGCGAAGCCGGCATCCAGCTCGTGCCAGTGCATGATGCGCTCTTCACCCAGCTTCCAGCAGAGGAAGATCGGCCGGCCCTGGTAGTAGCTGTAGAAGTCGACGAGGCCCTCGTCGAACCCCTTGAACAGGCAGCCCACCTGCCGGAGCTCCTGGATGTATCCGTTGATCTGCTGGGCGCTGCGGTCGATCTCGACGCGCAGCTCCTCGAGCTGCTGCTCCTCCGTCGGCCCGTGCGGCCGGGCGGCGAGCTCCTGGAACCTGCGGAGCTGTTCCTGGAACGTGGGATACAGTGCGACGATGTCCTCCACGATGCGGCGCACCAGCGGCAGTGTCCGGTTCGCCTCCTCGACGGTGAAGTATCGGTTCGGCTCGTCCATGTTGGCTTCGACTCTCCGTCGCAGCACCGGATCGGCTCGGCGGCCGACGGCCGAACGAGCGGGGCAAGACGCTGGCCAGCGCGGTCAGCCTGCGAGGATCCACACGCAGGCCTCGGCGCCTCGCCCCTGGCATTCGTGGTGCTGGACGTCCAGCGGCTGGCCGGTGTAGAGCGAGGCGAGTTCCTCGATCACGCGGTCGTAGAGCACGCACGCGATCCCGCGGTGCTCGAGCGCGGCGGGGAGTCCGCCTGTGATGTGGACCTCGATCGGTTGGCCACGCACGCTCAGCGCCTCGGCGCCGGTGAGGCGCAGCATCCGCCGCCGCAGGGCGCGACGGAGGAGGGCGTTGCGCGCGGTGCGTGGCAGGAGGCGGAGCGCGCCCGGTGCGCCGGTCGAGAACAGCTCGCGCCCGATCATGGTGCCCGCCGCCCGCAGGATCGCCTCCGCGTCCGGCCGGCGCAGCACCAGTCGGAAGAGGTCGGCGACCTCGGTCAGCGGCACGGCGCGGCGGCCGTTCGCCCGGTAGCGCCGGATCTGCGAGTCAATGACATCCGTGAGACCGAGCCGGCGAGGCATGCTCACGGTGAGGTCTTCGTCCTCGAGCACCTCGCTGGGTCGGTCGTGCGCCCGGACGGACTCGAGCAGCGCCAGCGGCACCGCGGGCGCGATCGTCGCCTCGGGCCTGGGTACGAGCGTCAGGTCAGCCGGGGCCGTACTCGCCCCGGAAGGTGATGGGCTCATGGCGAACAATCTGCGGGGCGCCGGGTGTCTCTGGCAATGGAGCGCCGACCCGGCGAGTGTGGTGGGAATGCAACGGCGGAGCCACCCTGCCCCCGGCCTCCGCCCCGCGTCGGAACCGCGGGCGGCCAGCTCTCCATGCCACGCCGCCCGGGCAAGGGCGCCCCGGCCGCGCCGCTCCCCACCGCGGGATGACCCCGCCCCACCGCACCACCTCCCGCCCCGGCCCTTCCGCCACCACGCCGCCGCCCGGGCGGCGCCGGCGCGTCGCGGCACGCCCCCGCCCCGGCCCTTCCGCCTCCGCACCGCCCACCCGGCGGGGCCACGCCCGGGCGCCCCGCCACCCGCGTTGGCCGGCCCGACCGCTCCGCCGCCCGGGTGGGGCGCGGGTCCGGATCGGTGACCGCAGTCCGTTGGCGTGCACGTCGGCGCGGAGCGAGAACGTCACGCTCGCGCGAAGCAGGGACGTCGGCCCGTATCCTGCATCCCATCGGCGCCGCCTGCCTCAGGCCCGATCCAGGCGTCAACAAAAGGAGATGGTTATGGTGGACGAGAGCTGCGTCTTCTGCCGGATCATCGGCGGCGAGGAGACCGTGAGCATCGTGCACGAGGACGACCGCGCGATCGCGTTCATGGACATCCAGCCGGTGAGCCCGGGCCACACCCTCGTGGTCTCTCGCGACCACTACCCGACGCTGTTCGAGATGCCGGACGACCTCGCCGCCCACTGTCTCCAGGTCGCAAAGCGCATCGCGCCCGGGATCCGCCGCGCCACCGGCGCCGACGCCATCAACGTCTTCAGCGCCAACGGCCGCGCCGGGGGGCAGGACGTCCTCCACTTCCACATCCATCTCATCCCCGTCCGGGAAGGCGAGGAGTTCGCGCTCCAGCTCCCGCCGGCGGATGCGCCGATCCCCTCACGCTCCGAGCTGGACGTCATGGCCGCGCGCATCAGCCGCGCGATCCAGGACGGCAGCTCCGGGAACGGCCCGTAGCGCGGCCGGCACGGTCGGCACGGATGCGTGTTGGCGCAGGCAGCCCCGCCAGCCCCGGCGGCCGCGTCCAGGCGGGTCTGGCGGGAGCGACCGGCGCGGCGCCGCCTTCGTGAACCGGAGACGACGCGTGGGCGAGGGCGGCGGTGTGAGCCCCCACCCGCCGTTGCGCCCCCGTCGTGACGGGCCTGGCGAGGCCGCCGGGCGGGGTCCATGGCCGTCGTCGCCGTGGCGCCCGGGCCCCCGTGGGCGCTCAGGCCGTCCGGCGAGTCCCGGCCATCGACGCCCTGGCGCCCGCGCTCTCGCGAGTCTAGCTTTCGCTCCATGCGCAGGTATCCGCCGTACGATCCGCCGGAATACGTCGCGTGGAAACCGGATCCCGCCCTGGTCGCCGAGTACCGCGACCGCGTGCGTGCGGACGCCGAGCGCCGCGCGGTCATCGAACGCCTCGACGAAGACGCCCTGCTCGCGCTGTACGCGGGCATGGTGCGCAACCGCCTGCACGACATCACGTTGAAGCGTTGGGTGCGGCAGGGCGTGATCTCGAAGGCGTGGCTGGGTACCGGCGAGGAAGCGGCGACCATCGGCGCGGTCCATGCGCTGGACCGGACGCGCGACGTCGTCGCTCCGATGATCCGCAACGCGGGCGCGTGCCACGAGATGGGGATGCCGGTCGAGGACATGCTGCGCGGCTACCTCGGCACGGCGGATGGCCCCAACGGCGGGCGCGACCTCCACATCGGCGATCTGAGCCGCGGGGTGCTGCAGCCCATCTCGCACGTCGGCGAGATGGTGCCGGTGATGGCCGGCGTCGCGCTCGCGTTCCGGAAGCGCGGCGAGCGGCGCGTCGCGCTGACCTGGGTCGGCGACGGATCCACCAAGACCGGCGCGTTCCACGAGGGGATCAACTTCGCCGCGGTGCAGCGCGTGCCCGCCATCTTCATCATCCAGAACAACCAGGTGGCGCTCGGCACACGGCTCGACCAGCACCAGGTCGGCGGCTTCGAGGCGTGGCCGCAGATGTACGGCGTCGTGGGCGCGTTCGCGGACGGCAACAACGTGCTCGACGTCTACGCGGCGACCCGCCTCGCCGCGGACCGCGCGCGCGCCGGCGGCGGACCGACGCTGCTCGTCGTCGAGACGTTCCGCATGGGCGGCCACGCCACGCACGACGAAGCGGAGGCGCGCGCCACGTTCGACCCCGCGCTGTTCGAGTACTGGGGCCGCCGCGACCCGATCGGGCTGTACGAGGAGTACCTGGTGGGCGAGGGCATCCCGCGCGAGCGGCTCGAAGCCATCGAGGCCGAGGTGACCGCCGAGGTCGAGCGCGCCGCCGAGCGTGCGCTCGCATCCCGCGAGACCGCCCCCCCCGCCCCCGAGAGCGCTGAGTACGAGGGCGTGAGCGCCGGCGTCCGCCAGCCGGGTCTCGCCTGGCGCCTCGGGTCACGACCCGGCCGCCGGTAATCCGCCTCCGCACAACCCTCCGTCCTTGGTCCGGGCCGGCCTCTCGCCCCCGGCCGCCTTCCGGGCCCGGGTGTGCGATCGCCGAGCGCTGCGTACGTCCATCGTCGCGAAGCCGAGCGGCGGTGCGATGGAAGTTCACCGCGTCGGGAACGGCCAACTTCCAAGGCTCGCGGCCTGCCCGGCGACGAAGGGGGGCCTTTGCCGCGTGTGGCGCGGCTGATCGCCATGGTGCCGGCTCCGCGAGGCGACGAGGTGGGAACTTTGCCGCGTACCCGCTGCGGTTCGCGGCCCGCAGGCAGTCGCGTCCGGGCAGACGGTCGCATCCGGGTCGAGGGGCGGGCGCCCACGGCCCGGGGGAACCGGCCGTGGTACGCTTCTTCCCGCACTGGGCCAGGTGGTCCTGTTGGCGGTGCGGAGGCCCATGGGCGGAAGCGACTTCCCTGTCGGGGTCGAGGAAGAGTACCAGGTCGTGGATCCCGAGACCGGTGCGCTGAGGGGCCGTGCGCCGGCGCTGCTGCTGGCGGCAGGCGGGCTGGCGAAGGCGGAGTTCCAGCGCACGATCGTGGAGGTGGCGGGCCCGGTGTGCGCGACTGCGGCGGAGGCGGGGCAGCGGGCGGCGGAAGGTCGCGCGGCGCTGGCCCGCATCGCGGAGGCGCAGGGGGTGACCATCGCCGCGGCGGGCCTGCACCCCGTGGGCGCCTACCCGACGTCGCAGGTGACGGACGAGCCGCGGTACCGGGAGCTGGCGCGGACCGGCGGTCCGCAGATGCGCGACCTCCACATCTTCGGCATGCACATCCACGTGGGCGTGCCGGATCTCGAGACCGCCGTCCGCGCCATGGCCGGCGCAACGCCGTACACGCCGCACCTGCTCGCCCTGTGTGCCAGCTCGCCGTTCTACCGCAGCGAGGACACGGGCTTCGCCAGCTACCGCACGATCATCCGCGACACGTTCCCCGAGGTCGGGCAGGCACCGCCGATGAGCGGCGCGGCGGAGTACCGGAAGCTCGTGCGGCTGCTCGCGGGCAAGGAGTGCGACGAGCGGGAGCGGTGCCCCATCTCGTGGGACATCCGCCCCAGTTCGCGCTACCCGACGCTCGAGTTCCGCTTTTTCGACGTCTGCCCGTGGGTCGAGGACGTGGCGGTGCTGGCCGCGTTCGCGCGGGCGCTGACCGCGATGTACGGCGACCGTCCGCCGCCGCAGCGATCGGGCACCGAGCTGCAGCTCATGCGCGAGAACCGCTGGCGCGCCGCACGCTACGGGCTGGAGGCGCGCTTCTTCCGGCTGGACCCGGTCACGGGCGAGCAGCGTCCGGCCCGGGACCAGATCCGCGCCCTTGCCGAACGGCTGCTGCCGCTGGCCGAGCGGCTCGGCGATGAAGCTGCGCTGGCGGGCGTCGAGCGCATCCTGCAACGGGGCAACGCGGCCGCGGCGATGCGCGCCGTGCTCCGGCGCGAGGGCTCGTTCCCGGCGGTGACGCGCTGGGTGGCGGAGCAGACGGTGGGGAGCGCCAGGGCGGCGGTGGAGCGCCGCCTCCGTGCCGCCTGAGGCCGGGCCTCAGAGCCCGCACTCCTCCGCGATCCGCATGAAGTGCGTCAGGATCCGGTGGGTCAGCCCCCAGATCACGTGTTCGCCGTAGCGCAGCGATGGGAAGGCGCGGCGCTCGCCGCTTTCCAGCTCGATCAGGATCTCGCTGACGGCTCCTGGGTCGCGCAGCGCGTCGAGGGGGACCCAGAGCGCGGCCTCGACCTCGCGTGGGTCGGGCACGGCGGTCGTGTCCGGCGCGACGCCGAGGACGAACGGCGCGATGATGATGGGCGGCAGCCGTGGGTTGGTGGGCTCGACTTCATCCAGGGCTCCGAGCAGCCGGCCGATCCGCGCCAGGGGGACGGCGGTCTCCTCTGCGGTCTCCCGCATGGCGGTGGCGAGCAGATCCTCGTCCTCGGGGTGACGGCGGCCGCCGGGGAGCGCAATGTGGCCGGACCACGGATCCGACTCGTGTTCGGCACGCTTGATGAGGAGCAGCTCGAGCGACTCCCTGGGTCGCAGGACGAGCGCGACGGCGGCCTCGATGGTGTGCGGGGTGCGAGGGACGCGCGCCGCGGGGCGTCGCTCCAGCGCGCCGCGGAGCAGCGCCAGACGGGGGTCGTCGACTACCATACGCGTAGACTACCCCCGAGTCGGGGCCACGGCAACGCCGGGGCTGCGTGGGAGCATCCAAACGTCCGGCGTGTACCATCGGTATGACCCGTAGGAACGGAACGAAAGGGGAGCGCCGCCGCGCCAGGATCCTGAGGCGGGACGCGTACCGTTGCGTCTACTGCGGCGTCGTGCTGCCCGCCGAGGAGCTCACGCTGGATCACGTGCAGCCGAAGGTGAAGGGCGGCGATGATTCGGACGGCAACGTCGTCGCCTGCTGCCGGAGCTGCAACACCCGGAAGGGCGGGCGCGCCGCGTGGGAGTTCCTGGCGCGGCGGCCCGTGCAGCGCGAGAACTTCCTGCGGTTCGCCACCGCGGTCTGGCCGCGGCTGCGTCAGGCGGTGATCGACGCGGCGAAGTAGCCCGCCGGCGCCCGTTGCGTCCCGCGGCGCTCGCTGCGAGATTCGAGGGCGAGCGCCACGCGCGGTCCACTCCGCAGCGCCCCTCTCGCGCGGTTCGTTCCTCCGTTCCGGCCCTCCGGCCGCCCGGTTTGGTCGTTTCGATGAAGCGTCGTCGTGCTCCCGCGCTCCTGCTGCTGCTGGCCCTGCTGGGGTCTGCGGTCGCGTCGTGCGGCAGCAGCGGCCGCTCGGCGCTCCGGCCGGACGTGCAGCGGGAGCTGGCGCAAGGCCGTGACTACGCGCACCACCTCATTGCAGCGGGCCGCGACGGCACGTTGACGGACCAGGAGGTGATCGCTCTCGGCTACCTCGAGCGGCTCCGCCTGGGCCTGGGCAGCCCGTTCCGGCTGATCGACTACGCGCTGCACGATCCCCGACTGGACGCCTCCACGCGGACCCGGCTCGGCTGGGCCTTGCTCGCGCGCACCCTCGATGGCGCCACCTACGAGGTGGATGCGTCCACCCTCGACCGGGCGGGCGCGGCCTGGCCCGGCCTGCGGGCGCGGGTGGGCCCGCACCATCTCGAGCTGATCACGAGCGCGGTGAGCGAGGCGCGGGATCCCCGCGGCGGCGAGCTGGCCGTGCGGCTCGCTTACCTGCTCGCCCAGGCGGAAGGCAGTGTGAGCCGCCAGGCGCCGGAGCTCGCGGCCCAGGTCGCTGCATTGGTGCGGGACCGCGAGCTCGCCCGCGCGGACGCGCTGCGGCTGCTGCTCGCGGCGCAGGCCGCGGACGCCGACCCGCTCGAGCTGATCCCTGCGTGGCGCGCCGGCCGCCGTTTCCAGGTCGAACGCCCGCCGCTCGAGCCGCTGCCTGCCCGGGAGGAGGAGAAGGCAGCCGAGCTGGCCCCCCGCCTGGCCGCTGGCTTGCGGGCCCTCGGCCCCCGACTCGCGGACGCGTCGCCCCGGCCGGCATCGCCGCCGGCGTCCCTGCTGGCGCGGCCCGCCGCGCAGCGTCTCGCCGAGCTGGCGGACTCGCTGAACGCGCCACCCCAGACGCCCGTCGTGCTCGCGGTGGACGTGCGGCGCCGCGAGCTGCTGGACGTGCCCGGGCTCACGCCGGCGGCCACCGGCGCGCGCGAGCGCTTCTTCAAGAACGCGCGCAACGAAGAACGGTTCGCCGCCGAGTACGCGTTGCTCCTCGCCGACGACCCGACCGCCGCGCCGACGCTCTCGCGGAGCGCGCTGGCCGCCGCCGTCGCGTTGCGTGCGTATGCGCAGGAGGAGGTGTGGTTCCCGGGCTTCGGCGGGCCGACCACCCGCGAGCTGGAGGAGCGCTTCGGCCTCGCCGCGGTGCGGTTCGACCCCGATGTGCCCTCGTCGTGGCGGCCGTACTTCCGCCGTATGCTGGCCCAGTCGCTGGCCGACCTCCAGCGCGTGCTGCCCGCCCTGGACACGCGGGGCCTGCGCGTCCACTTCGGCAAGAGCCCGGGGCGGGACGCCACGCTCGCGCTCCACGACCCCTCGCGCCGCACCGTCTACCTGCCGCCCGCGACCGGGGCCGGCACCCTCGCGCACGAGATCGCGCACGACCTGGACTGGCAGGCCGCGCTCAAGCGCTACCGCGTCCGCGGCGACTACGCCACGGACCGCGCCACGCGCCGTCGCACCGACCGCCTCGCCGCGTCCGTGCAGGGCCTCAGCCGCGCCACGCTGCTCGCGCCCGAGCCCGGCGACCCCACGCCGCCGCTGCACGCGCGCCGGCCCGCGGAGGTCTTCGCGCGCAGCATCGACTGGTTCGTCGTCGTCTCCCTCGCCCGGGAGGGACGCATCAACGGCTATCTCTCCTCGGTACAGGACGACGTCATCACGGGCTACGGCACCGTGACGCCGCCGGACGTGACCGGCACCGCCGGCGCGGCGCTCATCGCGATCCTCGACGAGGTCGCGCCCGTGCACCCCGAGACGCGCGAGCGATACCTGCACGCGTACGGCCCCGCACGCGCGCCGACGGCGTACGACCTCGTGCGTCGGGTCCTCGAGGCGATCCCCCCCGACGAGCCGGTCGGGAGCACCACCCTCGCCAGCGCCGAGCAGCGCCGGGGGCCGTTCGTCCCCGATGCGTTCGAAGAGGATCCCATCCGCCTCGACGCGCTGGCCGCCAGCGAGCGGAAGTTCGCCGCCATCGAGGCCTCGCGGGACACCGCGTTCGCCGCGATCGACGCGTGGGTGTGCGGTGCGCCCGCCGCCGCCTACGACCGCGCGCTCGAGGCCGCGCGGCGCCGCCTCGTCGCCAGGGCCGCGGCTGCGGCCGGCCGGGGCATCGCCCTCGAGTCCGCCGCGCTGCTGGCGGGTGAGGATGGGAGACGCCGCGTCGCACGCCAGTTCTTCGGCGCGCCGTGGCCCTCCGCGGACGTGGACTCCACCACCAGCGCGCTGCTGGACCGACTCGTCGAGCGCGCCAGCGAGCTCGGCGCCGCACGCGTCGACGACGGCGGCGGCCGGTTCGACCTGCACGCCCCTCCCGTCTACTGCGCGCTGGGGCCCCTGGCCATGCGGTGATGACGGTGGAGGCGGAGCGGGACCGGTCCCGGTGATGATGGGGAGGGCACGGCGCGACCCGCCCCGTGGGCAGGAGCGGAACCGCGCAGCGCCGGAGAGGAGGGCCCTCGGTCAGTGCGGCGCACCCAGCAGCGGCTCCAGGCGCTCGGCCAGCACCTGCTCTTCCAGCCGCGCGCCGATCCGCTGGGCCAGGTCCAGACCGAGCCGATACGCACGCTCCGCCATCCGGACATCCCGCTGCCGCAGGCGGATGTCGCCGAACAGCCGCAGGCACTCCACTCGCCGCCAATGGTTCCCCGCGACCGTGAAGTAGCCGAGGGCGGTCGAGGCGAGGTCTTCGGCGCGGCGGAAGTCCTGGATGAGGAGGCGGCACTCGGCGGCGTTGAAGGTCGCCATCGCCACCAGTTCCAGGTCGTCCACCCGTTGCGCCAGGAGCAGCGCCTCGTCGAGGTGGGACATCGCCCGGTCGGTCTCCCCGTTCATCATCGCGGCCCGGCCCCGGTTCGTGAGCGCGGCCGCCACGCCCCGCCGGACGCCGGCGCGCTCGAAGCACTCCTGCGCCTGCTCGAAGAGGGTTTCCGCCGCTGTGAAGTCCTCCTGGCTCGCGTTGGTGACTCCCAGGTTAAGGAGGGCGAGCCCGCGGATGCTGGCCGTCTGGGTGAGAGCCAGGACCTCAAGGAAAACGGACCTGGCCCGCTGGAGATCGCCCCGCACGAGCCAGACTGCACCTTGCGAAACGAGGGCGTCGGTAAAAAGGTCGGTGAGGCCGAAACTTTGTGCGAGGTATGCGCTTTCGCGTGCGCGTTCGAGGGCGGCGTCCCACTCGCACCGCGACCGCAAAACATCTGATTCACGGCGCAGGGCCTCGGCCCGGACGGCAGGCTCAGATGCCGTTGCAGCAGTGCGGTAGCACTCCAGTGCCCGATCGTATAACGCCAGACGTTCCAGCAAGACGCCCTGAGCGAGGAGCTCGACTCCGGAGTGACCGTCTTCCGGCATACGCATTGCCGTCCCGGATTCGTCGCAGGAGGAATCCCCTGAGACCCTCTCAACGTGCCCCAAGCTAAGGAGGAACCGTGAGCCGCTCAAGGGACTTGATGACGAGCCTGATGGTGGCGGCGGGGGTCACTGCGTTCGTTCTGGTGGGCTGCCAGGACGAGCGGGAGAACGCATCGCCGGTGGAGCCCGTCCAGGCCGACCTGGCGGTCAGTCCCCAGGCGCTCCTGGCGAGGCGCCTGGCCTGTCCGAGCGGGGAGGAGCGGTCCGTGCGCGCCGAGATCGGACCCAACGGCGGCACGGTGGCGCTCGGCGGCCATGCCGTGTTCTTCCCGCCGGGTGCGGTCCGCGAGCCGGTTCAGGTGACGCTCTCGGTGCCGGCGTCCCCGCACGTCGAGCTGGACGTCCGGGTGAACGGCCGGGAACACTACCGCCTCGCGCGGCCGGTCCTCGTGACCATGAGCTACGATCGCTGCGGCGTCCTCTTCCCGGCCGGCGGTCGAAAGACGGTCTGGTACTACGATCGCTCCACCGAACGGCTGCTCGAGGAGATGCCGACTCTGGACAACCCGGCAACGCGGTCCGTCAGCTTCGTGACGAACCACTTCTCGGGGTGGGTGATCATCACGGGGTGACATCGGCCGGGCTGGCGGGAGGGCCCCGGGCGGCGCCAAGGCCGCCCGGGGCTCGTTCGTCTGGCCCGGCAGGAGCACGCCGCGGTGCCCGGTCAGAGGCGAACGAGGGGATGGAGCACCGTCGCCCCGCCTCCCTTCACACGCCGGGGACGCCCGGTCCCCAGATCACCTTGTGGAGCTGCACCTGGAAGCGGACCGGCAGCCGGTCCTCGAGGATCCAGCCGGCAAGGTCCTTGAAGTCGATGGCGTCCCACACGGGCGAGAACAGGACCGCGCGCAGCGTGCCTCGCTCCACCCGCTCTGCGAGCCCGCGCTCACGGACCACGTCGCGCGCCCACTCGTAGTCCGTGCGGTCCTTGATCACGAACTTGACCTCGTCGCGCTCGGTGAGGTGGTCGAGGTTGGACCACAGGTTCCTGGCCGCCTCGCCCGAGCCCGGGCACTTGAGGTCCATGATCTTGTGGGCGCGCGGGTCGAGGGGCGAGACGTCCACGGCGCCGGAGGTCTCCACCAGCACGGTGTAGCCGCGATCGAGGAGCAGCTCGGCGAGGCGGAAGGCGTTGCGGTGGATGAGCGGCTCGCCGCCGGTGATCTCGACGAGGGGCGTGCCGAACTCGGCGACGCGGTCGAGGATCTGCTCGAGCGTCATGCGCTCGCCGCCGTAGAACGCGTACTCGGTGTCGCACCAGACGCAGCGCAGCGGGCAGCCGGTCAGCCGCACGAAGGTGCAGGGCAGCCCCGCCCAGGTGCTCTCGCCCTGGATCGAGTGGAAGATCTCCGTGATGCGGAGGAGATCGGCGGCAGGTGTCTTCACGCTCATTGAAGGATCAAACCCCCGGCGATCGGCGACGTTCCCGGGCGAGCACCGCGGCGTGGGCGACGCCCGGTGCCGACTCCGGACACGCTGGCCCGGCGCGGCCGGGCGCCCGCCCCCGTCCCCGCCCCTTTCCCGGACGCACGACGCCGTGCGCCATCCGCCCCTACTCCCTCCCGTTCCGTCCGGGGAGCATCTCGCGCAGGACCGAGTTGGCAATGAAGAACACGTTGGCGGGGCGTTCGGCGAGGCGGCGCATGAGGTAGGGGTACCAGGCGTCGCCGAACGGGACGTAGATGCGGACTTTGTAGCCGTCGGCGACGAGGCGCTGCTGGATGTCCCGCCGTACGCCGTAGAGCATCTGGAACTCGAACGCGGTGTTCGGGATCGAGGCCTCGCGGGCGAACTCGCGGGTGGCGCGGATCATCGCCTCGTCGTGCGTGGCGATGGCGGGGTAGCGGCCTTCCCGGAGCAGCAGGCGCATGAGGCGGACGAAGTTCCGGTCCACGTCCCGCTTGTCCGGGAACGCGACGCTGGGCGGCTCGTTGTACGCGCCCTTGCACAGGCGTACGCGCGCCCCGAGGGCGTTGAGCATCCGCACGTCCTGCTCGCTCCGGCGCAAGTAAGCCTGGATGACGACGCCGGCGTTGCGGTAGCCCTCGTCCCAGATGCGGCGGAAGAAGTCCAGCGTGCGCTGGGTGTAGGCGCTGGACTCCATGTCGAAGCGGACGAAGGTGTCGAGCTCCCGGGCCCGGTCGAGCACGCGGCCGACGTTCTCGCGCAGGAACGCGTCGTCAATGTCCTGCCCCATCTGCGTGAGCTTGAGCGACACGTTGGCGTCGAGCCGCTCGGCGGCGATGCGGTCCAGGAGCTGGACGTAGACGTCGGCGGCGGCGCGGGCCTCGTCGCGGTTGCGAACGGACTCGCCGAGGTAGTCGATGGTCACGGCCATACCTGCGCGGTTGAGCGCGCGGGCGGCCTCCACCGCATCGTCGAGGGACTCGCCCGCGACGAAGCGCCGTGCGGCGCTCCGGGCCAACGGGACCTCCTGGGCGATGCGGCGGAACAGGCTGCTTTCACTGAGGAAGAGGAGAGCTTCGCGGAGCACGGTGTTCATTCCTCGACCTCGCTGCGACGCGCGATGGTGGCGTCCAGCTCGGCTTTGATTTCGTACAGTGTGAGCGCGAGGGCGGCGTCGCGGGCCTCGGCCTCGGTGCGTCCGCGGGCGACGTCGCCCGACTCGATGTGGCCGATGATGCCCTGCCCGGTGGAGGACCAGCGAAGGAAGAGGAAGTAGGCGGCGAAGGGGAAGTCGGGGTCGCCGGTCTCGTCCACGGCGACGTCTACGGAGTACGGCTGGCCGTCGCAGCCCTCGAAGGCGGGCGGCCGGCCGTGCTCGCGTAGGTAGCCGCCGAGGGTGACGTCCGGGACGTCCGGGGTGTCGTCGGCGGCCGGATCGCGTACGTCGCTGGCTGGGCGCTCCTCTGCCATGGCGAGAGGAAGCTAATCGCGGCGGGACGCCGTGGACAAGCGGTTGCCGAGCCGCGCGGGGCGCGGGCCCAGGGTGGCGGGCGCCGCGGCGTACGGGTATGCTGTCGACCGGCGGCCAGATCAAGGAGGTGCGAGATGCGAGCGGCTGTGTTCCACGAGCTCGGCGGGCCGGAGGTGCTGCGGATCGAGGACGTGCCGCGGCCGGAGCCCGGGCCGGGGGAGGTGCTGGTGCGGGTGAAGGCGGTGGCGCTGAACCACCTGGACCTGTGGGTGCGGCGAGGCATGCCGAAGCCCACGCGGCTCCCGCACGTCGGCGGCTCGGACATCGCCGGGGTGGTGGAGGCGCTCGGTCCGGGCGTCGAGGGCGTGGAGCCCGGCACCCGCGTCGTCATCAACCCGTCCCTCTGGTGCGGGCAGTGCGAATGGTGCCGGCGGGGCGAGGAGAGCCTGTGCGTGGAGTACCGCATCCTGGGCGAGCACACGTGGGGCGGGATGGCCGAGTACGTCGCCGTGCCGGCGAGGAACCTGTTCCCGATCCCGGACAGCGTGGACTTCCCCGCCGCGGCCGCCGCGCCGCTGGTCTTCCTCACCGCATGGCGCGGCCTGACGACCCGGGCGCGGCTGGCCGCCGGTGAGAGCGTCCTGATCACGGGCGCGTCCGGCGGCGTCGCGACGGCGGCGGTCCAGATCGCCAAGCTGCTCGGCGCGCGCGTGTACGCGGTCACGACGACGGAGAACGTCGAGCGCGTGCGCGAGCTCGGAGCCGACGTCGTCTACGACCGCACGGCGGTGGACTTCTCCCGCGAGGTGTGGAACGACACGGGCAAGCGCGGCGTGGACGTCGTCTTCGATTCCGTGGGCAAGGCGATCTGGGAGCAGAACCTCCGCGCCCTCGCCCGCGGCGGACGGCTGGTGACCTACGGCGCGACGACGGGCCCCGTCGGCGAGACGAACGTTCCGCTGGTGTTCTGGAAGCAGCTCGCGATCCTCGGCACGACCATGTCCAACCGTCGGGAGTTCGAGGAGGTGATGGGCCTGGTCTTCTCCGGACGCCTGCGGCCGGTGGTGGACGTGGTGTGGCCGCTGGAGCGCGCGGCCGACGCGCACCGGCGGCTCGAGCAGGGGGAGCAGTTCGGCAAGGTGGTGCTGACGGTCTGAGCGCGGCGGGGCCGGGCGCGGATCGGGCCAGCGCGGCCCGCCAGCCGTCGGCCTGGAACGAAACCTGCCCTTGAGTGGGGCGAACGGCCGTATCCTGCCCGAGGAGGGAACATGGACGTCCTGCTCGTGATCGGCATCATCCTCATCCTGCTGGCGCTGCTGGGGTTCACGGGCGTGTGGTCGGCGCTCCGGACGGCGGCCTGGCTGATCCTGGTCATCGGCCTGGTGGTCCTGGTCCTGTCCTGGATCTTCTGAGGGTGATGGGCCAGGTCGGACGCATACCTCCGTTCTGGCCCACCTGACACGGCCGGCAGTAGCCGGAGGGGGAGTTGGCGGAGCAGCCGGAAGGCGGAGCGACGGAGCTCCAGGGCGTGCCGGGGCGGCCCGGGGTGGACGTGTGGCCTCGCCTCGCGTCCGACGTGCTGGGCGACTTCGAGATCTTCCGCGTGCGCAGGGACCGGGTGCGCTCGCCGCGCACGGGCGCGGTGTTGGAGCGGCACGTGCTCGAGGTGCCGGACTGGGTGAACGTCGTGCCGGTGACGCGGGACGGCCGCATCGTGCTGGTCGAGCAGTTCCGCCACGGCACGCGCGCGGTGACGATCGAGCTCCCCGCCGGCATCGTCGAGCCGGGCGAGGACCCGTGCGTGGCGGGGCTGCGCGAGCTCGAGGAGGAGACGGGCTATCGCGCGGCGGCGGGTCGTCTCCTCGGCTTCGTCGAACCGAACCCCGCGCTCCAGGACAACCGGTCCGCGGTGGTGCTCGCGGAGGGCTGTGTGCCGGACGGCCGGGCGGCGCCGGACGAGGGGGAGGACGTGCGGGTGCGCGTGGTGGAGCCGGCGACGGTGCGGGAACTGATCGCGCGCGGCGTCATCCGGCACGCCATCACGATCGCGGCGTGGTACCGGTACGAACTGTGGGCGGCAGGGCTGGGTTGAGGAGGGGCGACGCGGCGGTCGTTCAGCCCTCGGCCGGCGCGCCGTTGCCGGGCGGGGGCGGTTCGCCGTCGCCCCCCTTGCGGCGCCAGCGGTTCGCGTCCCGGACGCGGTACTTCTCGAGCACGCGCTCGAACGCGGCCTCGAGGTCGATGCCCTGTTCGTTGGCGATGGCGATGAGCACGAACAGGATGTCCGCCAGCTCCAGGGCGAGGTCCTGCTCCGGCTCGCCGGGCTTCTTGGGTTTGTGGCCGTAGCGGTGGTTCAGCTCGCGCGCCAGCTCGCCCACCTCCTCCACGAGCCGGGCGAGGTTGGAGAGCGGCGGCCAGTATCCCTCCTCGAACTGACCGATCCAGGCGTCCACCGCCTGCTGCGCTTCGCGGATCCTCACACGCCGCTCCAGCGCTCGAGCGTCGCGACGACGCTGTCCACTCCCTCCTCCGTTTCGTAGGGAACCGGCGAGGCGCATGCGCCGCGGTCGCCGGGCCGGGGCGATCCCTCCGTGCGGGGGCGGCAAGCTACGGCTTGGTGCGGTGGGGCAGCAAGGAGGGAAAGGGCGTGGAGGAGCGGAGGCCGCGGCGCAACGGCCGCCTCTCGGAGGGGGCATGGGGGGCGGGAGGGGGGTCTGCGCCCTCCCACCGGGCCGGGGGCGCTGTTAGCTTCCAGCCGGTCATGGGAACACTGCTCTTGTCCCTCGTCCCCTGGGCGCTGTTCGTGCTGTGGACGCCCGCGCTGCTGCGCCAGCGGCCGCGGATCGCCGCGTACGCGCCGCCGGCCGAGGATGCGGCGCCGTTGGTCTCGATCATCGTGCCCGCGCGCAACGAGGCGCACAACATCGCGCAATGCGTCTCGACGCTGCTGGACAGCGCGTACGCGCGGCGGGAGATCATCGTCGTGGACGACGGCAGCGTGGACGGCACGGGCGACATTGCCCGCGCCCTCGCCGAGCGCAGCGACGGCGCGGTGCAGGTGATCGACGGCGCGCCGCTGCCCGAGGGCTGGTTCGGCAAGCCGTGGGCGTGCTGGCAGGGCTACCGCGCATCGCGCGGCGAGGTGCTGCTGTTCGTGGACGCGGACGCGAGGCAGGAGCCGGAGCTGATCGGACACGCCGTCGGCGCGCTCGAAGCGGAACGCGCCGACCTCGTCACGGTGTTGCCGCGGCAGCGGCTCCGCTCGTTCTGGGAGCGTGCGGTGATGCCGCAGCTCCTGCTCGCCATCATGATGCGCTACCCGAGCGCGGGGTGGGTGAACCGGTCGCGGCGGCCGCGGGACGTGATCGCGAACGGCCAGTTCATCATGGTGCGGCGGAGCGCGTACGAGGAGGTGGGCGGGCACGAGGCGGTGCGCCACGAGGTGGCGGAGGACCTGCGGCTGGCGCAGCACTTCGTCGCCCAGGGGAAGAAGCTGTTCCTGGCCCACGCGAGCGAGCTCATGGAGACGCGCATGTACCGCTCGCTCGGCGAGATCGTCGAGGGCTGGACCAAGAACCTCGCCCTCGGCGGCCGGCACGTGGTGGAGCCGTGGCTGGCGCCGCTGGCGCCGTGGCTCGCCGCCGCGGCGCTACTGCTGTTCTGGTGCGCGCCGCCGCTCGTGCTGGCGGCGTGGCCGCTGGGGTTCGTGAGCGGCCGCGCCGGCGTGTGGGCCGGCGGGGCGACGGCGCTCTCGCTCCTCGGCTGGGCGATGGCGTATGCCGGCCTCCGGGTGCGGCCGACGAATGCGCCGCTCTACCCCCTCGGCGCCGCGATCGCCGCGTGGATCTTCGTCCGCAGCGCGCTGCGTGGCGGGCGGGTGCGCTGGAAGGGGCGGGAGTATCGGGTGGAAGGCGGGTCGGCCGTCGGCCGGTGAGGCGGGCTGCGGGCCGGCGGGGCGGGCGCCGGCCCTCGCGTCCGTGCGCGGGCCGGGCACCGGCGCGCTGCAGGGTGGCCCGGCGTTCGTGCCCGTCCGCCGGACCACCCCGAGATGGTACGCGCGTGGGGCAGCGGTCCGCCGCCGCCCGGATCACTCCGCGAACTCCACCTCCACCCGGTGCGGGATGATCCCGGCCTCGTAGCCGCGGTCCAGGAACAACTGCACCGCTCGCCGGCCGTCCTCGCCGTAGTCCAGCGTGCGCCGGTTGACGTACATGCCGACGAACTCGTCGGTCTGCGCGGCATCCAGCCCGCGGCCGTACGCCTGCGCGTACTCGAGGGCGGGCGCGCGGTGCTCGAGGGCGTACGCAATGGACTCCCGCAGCAGCCTCGAGATGCGCCGGATCAGGTCGGGACCCAGGTCCCGGCGCACGACGTTGCCGCCGAGCGGCAGCGGCAGCCCGCCGGTCTCCCGGGCCCACCACTCGCCCAGGTCCGCGATCAGGTGCAGGCCGTGGTCCGCGTACGTGAGCTGCCCTTCGTGGATGAGGAGGCCGACATCCGCCTTGCCCGCCGCGACGTGCTCCATGATGCGGTCGAACGGCACGACCTCGGTCTGGACGTCCGGCTGGAAGAGCTTGAGCGCGAGGTAGGCGGACGTGCGCTCGCCCGGCACGGCGACACGCCGGCCGCGTAGCTCCTCCGGCGAGAGCGGCTCCCGCGCCACCAGCCGTGGGCCGTAGCCCTCGCCCATGGACGCGCCGTGGGGCAGCAGGACGTAGCGGTCGTGGAGGTAGGCGTACGCGTGGATCGAGACGGCCGTGACCTCCAGCTCGCCGGCGAGGGCACGGCGGTTCAGCGTCTCGATGTCCTGGAGTTCGTGGACGAACTCGAGGTCGCCCGTGTCGATGAGGCCACGGGCGAGCGCGTAGAACATGAAAGCGTCGTCAGAGTCTGGCGAATGGGCGACGCGAATCAGCATGGTCGTTCCGGGCCAGGGCGGGGGCGAGGGCGGGGGAGTGCCGTCCCCGACCCTTCCACCGCCGTGATTCGTGTGCGGGCGGGATGGTAGGCCGGTGCGGCGGGCGTGTCAAACACGGTCGGCGGCGAGCGCTGGACCGTCGAGCGGCGCAGACGGACCGGGACACGGGCCGGCGGCGATCGGTGGGCGGGCAGGGGCCGGGCATCCGGTGCGCCACGCGGGCGGCCCGGACCGGCGTCCGTTCGGGTGGGTACCAGCCATTTCGATGGGACGGAGCGCTTCTGACCTCGCCGCGCGGCTCAAGGCGCGCGCGCTGGAGCTCGGCTTCGACCGCGCAGGCATCGCGCCCGTGCGGCCGAGCGACCACGCCGCGTTCTACCGCGCCTGGATCGCGGCCGGCCGCCACGGCACGATGGACTACCTGGCGCGGCCGGATGCGGTCGAGCGCCGCCTGGATCCGCAGGCGGCGTGGCCGGAGCTGCGCTCCGCGCTCGTCGTCGCTCAGCACTACGACCCCGGGGAAGACGACGAGGCGGCCGCGGACCCTTCGCGCGCCGTCATCGCCCGCTACGCGCGTGGGCGCGACTACCACAAGGTCATCAAGCCGAAGCTGCTCGCGTTGCTCCGGTGGCTGGAGGACGAAGTGGGCCACGAGCTGCCCGCCGCACGGGCGTACGTGGACACCGGGCCGGTGCTGGAGCGGGAGCTGGCGCAGCGTGCGGGGCTCGGTTGGTTCGGCCGTAACACCATGCTGATCCACCCGCGGCGCGGCTCGTACTTCTTCATCGGCACGCTGCTGCTGGAGTTGGAGCTCGAGCCGGACAAACCGTTCGAGGCGGACCGCTGCGGCACGTGCAGTGCTTGCGTGGCCGCGTGCCCGACGGGCGCGCTGCTCGGCCGGGATGAGAACGGCGCGCCGGTGATCGACGCGACGCGCTGCATCTCCTACCTCACCATCGAGCTGCGTGGGCCGATCCCGCGCGAGCTGCGGCCGCTGATCGGGAACCGGGTGTTCGGGTGCGACATCTGCCAGGAGGTTTGCCCATACAGCCGAAAGTTCTCCAGACCCACCTCAGAGCTGGCGTTTAGCCCGAGAGGGCCGGGCGAGCCTCCACCCGAGGTCGAGCGACTGCCATCCGACGCGTGGCACCCCGGTACGGCCGCACCCTCGCTGGTAGACCTCATGTCCATGGACGAGGCCGCCTGGGAAGCCTTTTCCCGCGGATCGGCTCTCCGCCGCGCGGGGAGAGCGGGTTTCCGGCGAAATGTCGCAGTGGCGTTGGGAAACTGGGGCGATGAGGCAGCGGTCCCGTCGCTGAAGTCGGGGCTATCCGACCCGGACCCGCTCGTCCGGTCGCACTCGGCGTGGGCCCTCGGACGCATCGGGTCGGCGTCCGCCGTGGTTGCGTTGACCAAGGCGCTGTCTACGGAGACGGACCAGGTGGTAATCGAGGAGATCGAGGCCGCATTGGCAGAGGCGTCCACGACCTCGCCCGATAGTCGCGGCGTCCCCGCGAGGTAGAAGACAGCGTGCTTCCTATGCCCGCGTTTGCGTCCGGGAATCTTCTCCACCGCGATGAACACTGCAGCCACCCAATGTCGAAAGAGGAGGGATCTCTCCTTGATCGTGAGCTTGTCCCAACCCGCAGCGATGTTCCGAGTCTCATCGAGAACCTCTTGCATTGCGCTCCACGCGTGGGCAGCATTGGTCTGCTCCCTCTCTGCGGCGGCGAGATTCTGCCGATGCAGGCGGAGTTGAGCCTGCGCCTGCTCGACAGCCTCCTTGAATAGCGCCAAGTCATTACCATCCTTTCCCTCGGCACGGGCTTCGTTCAACGACTGAACCCGGATCCTGCACGTAGTGCCTGAGGTCTGATATTGACGGTTCTGTGGCCCGCAGACCGCTGCTTGGACATGCACGAGTTGATGATCAGGAGAGGCACAGAGCATCTTGCGACCCTTCGTCCGGGCGCTTTCGAGGAGGCTGGCGACGAGAGGAGCACGACCGTCGCTGCTTGCTCGGTCTCGGCTCTCTTGCATCGGGGTGCGGCCCGGCTCAGATGCCGAGGGGCGGAGCCCTGAGGCCTGCGATGGAGCGGAGCGCGTGCAGGAACTCGGCGCGGAGGGGCTCGGAGCGTTGCAGCTGGACATACGTCTTGCGGGCGTGGCGTGTGAGCTTGGCGGGGAGGCGAAAGATCCAGCTCCTCAGCCGCTCGGGCTGAGCCCGGCGCCAGCTCCCGGTGAGAGCGCTCGTGCGGATCACGTGCAGGAGCTGGTAGGCGAGCGCTCCCATGGCCCACAGCAGGCGGTTGCCGCCCAAGTCGTCGACGGCGGTCTTGCCAATGCCGAGCTGGGCGAGCTCCTCGATCCTGTGCTCGACCACCGCGCCCCGGTTGTAGAGGCGCCAGGCCGTGAGCGCATGGATGCCCGCGATGTTGGTCAGCACGTGAGCGCGCCTGGTGACCTCGTAGGTCTCGAGAGCGAGTTCGCCAGAGTCGGCCCGGAGAGGACGGCGCCGCTCGAGCGAGAAGAGGCGCGCTCCGTAGAGCTTGGTGCGGGTGGTCCAGAGCGTCTCGCGCGAGGAGGTGTGCCTGGCCGAGCGGCGGAAGCAGCCGAGCCGCGCCCTCACCCACGGCCAGTCGGGCACCTTGAGCACGTAGCGGACGCCGAGCGCCTCCAGCGTCTCGACCATCTCTTTGGAGAAGAAGCCCTTGTCCAGCCGGAGCGTGATCTCTTGGGCCCCGGCCGCACGCAGCCGGGCGACCAGAGTCTGGACCCACTCCACGGCTCCCGCGGCCGTGCCCGCGCTGCCCGGCCGCCAGAGCACGCCCACGCAGTCGCCCGTCTCGGCCAGAAAGGCCAGCAGCGGATGATGGCTGGGCCGGCCCGGCTTCTTCGGATTGTAGCCTTTCTCCGCTCCCGCCTGCTTCGTGCCGTAGCGCACCACGACCGTCGAGTCCAGCACGAGCATGACGCGCCGCGGCACGCCCACCGCCCGCCAGCGCACCCGGAGCACGTGCCAGAGGAGCTCGTCCAGCACCGGCACCAGCACACCCGCCGCACGCCGCAGAAAGCGCCCGAACGTCGTCGCATCCGGCACCCGTGCCCAGCCGAACAGCCGGCTGACACCGCGCGAGCGCAAGAGGCGCAGGTCGTCCAGCCACCGGCCCCCGTAGAGGAGCAGCGCCACCCACACCTCCACCCACAGGCTCGGCCGATACACCCCCGGCACACCGCGCCCCTTCTCGTCGAGGCGCCGGCCGAGGCCGAGCTGGT